>NZ_JBVTQY010000027.1:0-66957 GCF_055755215.1 Planctobacterium sp. R6 | reverse complement strand
TCACCTGCTTCGCAGGCCAGCTAAAGCTGTTCAAAAGTTTTCCCGAAACTTTTGTCTTTGTTGTGCGAAGTTCACAAAACCACCAGTATTCTTTCATTCTCACGCCTCGAACTAATGTCCCTGAGGCTGCGCTGAGAGGGCAAATATATCGTGGAACTGGTATTATCTATCACCATCCAGCATATCCCCCAGACCACCTAACACACTGCCTTCTCCCTGGCGTTTTCCACCCATTTGTGGGGCGTGTTGAATAACCCGGTCTGCCAGTCGACTGAAGGGCAGCGATTGCAACCAGACCTTGCCATGACCGCTCAGCGTGGCTAAAAATAAGCCTTCGCCTCCGAAGAACATGCTTCGCAAACCTTTGGTCATTTGAATATCGTAATCAATGCCTGCGGTGAACCCCACAATACAACCGGTATCAACTCTCAGAGTCTCGCCGTTCAGTTCTTTTTCAATCACAGTGCCACCGGCGTGAATAAAGGCCATGCCATCGCCCTGCAGACGCTCCAGGATAAATCCTTCGCCGCCGAAAAATCCCGCGCCCAACTTTTTGTTAAATGCGATATCAATTTTGGTCCCAAGTGCAGCGCACAAAAAGGAATCTTTCTGACAAGTGATCTGCTCACCGACATTTGCCATGTTCACCGGAATAATGGTGCCGGGAAAAGGTGATGCAAAGGCCACGCGTTTTTTGCCGTAACCATGATTGGTAAAGTGTGTCATAAACAAACTCTCACCGGTCACCACCCGTTTGCCCGCGCTGAACAGCTTACTCATAAATCCCTGCTCCGCATCTGAACCATCGCCCATTTTGGTTTCAAATTCGATGCCCTGCTCCATATAGTTCATCGCTCCTGCTTCCGCGATCACAGTTTCCTGCGGGTCCAGTTCCACCTCAACCATTTGCATCGAGGCACCAATAATTTCATAGTCAATTTCGTGGCAACGCATTGATTTGTCCTAATTTATTCAGTGTAAGAGAAGTGTCTAAGCGTTAAATAGTCGCTGTTACTAAAACAATTAGTATTAATAAAGTGTTAACAATTGTTTCAGAAGTGGTAGTATGCGGCACCGAGTGTGGAGCATTTCCCACATGACATACTTATAATTATAGCAATCAGGGAGGATACGCTTATGCAAGCGTTTGTATCTTATTCAAAAATATCATTTATCATTTTTTCACTTCTAATCATGGCTGGTTGTGCCAGTACCACAAACTACAACTCAGTTGAAAATCTTAACAGCAGTGAAAATGCCAACCCCAGACTTATCATCATGCCAATAGATGTAGAACTTTCTATTCTTGGCGCAACAGGTGTAACCGAAGTACAGGCCGAATGGACAGCAGATGCACGGGGTTTTCTGGAGCAAGAAATCACCGATCATCTGGCCGCCAACAATAGCGACGCTACTTTGTTTAATAACGACGTACAGGATATTGATTCCGTTCAGGCTCAGCTGGAAAAATTACACGAAGCTGTCGGTTACAGCATATTGGTGCATGAAGTCGGTGCTGTAAAACTCCCCACCAGACCCAAAAATGGGACCTGGACATTGGGTGAGAAAGCCAGCGTACTTAAAGAAAAAACCGGTGCAGACTATGCGTTGTTCGTTTTCATGAGAGATAGTTACGCCAGTGCCGGCCGAAAAGCGATGCAAGTTTTTGGCGCACTGGTAGGAGTGGGCATTCCCGGCGGTACTCAACTAGGGTTTTCTTCATTGGTTGACCTGAACACCGGAGACATTGTCTGGTTTAACCGTTTGATCAGTAGTTCGGGTGATTTAAGAGAACAAGATTCTGCCAGGGAAACTGTGGCAAATCTGCTGGACTCCATTCCTTCTGCCTAGCGGAGAATCAGCGATGTCGTTTCAGATTTCACTGGGTAAAATTCGGATTCTGTTGGTGTCGACTTTACTCAGTGCTTTTCAGTTAAGCGCTACTTCGTTATCAATACAGCCGGTTATAGATGTCAACTATCGGCCGGATCCCGCTTCTGATGAAGGGGGTTTTTGGTATCAGGTGGAAAAGATAGAAAGAGACGTGCAACTCTCCCCATATCGTATTAAGGATCAGGAACTCAATGAGTACGTGCAAAGTGTAGTCTGTCGACTGACTCCTGAGTATTGCGCCAATATTCGGGTTTATATCATTGATAATCCAAACTTTAATGCTGCAATGTTCCCCAACGGAATGATGCACATTTGGTCAGGCGTTTTCCTGCGCCTGGAAAATGAAGCGCAATTAGCCTCAATTCTGGGTCACGAAATTGGTCATTATCTGCAAACCCACCAAATTCAACAATTCAGAGAACTCAAAGATGCCAGCGCCGCCGCTCTGGTGATCGATATAGCAGTAGGCTCACTAACCGGCATAGTCGGCCTAGGCACCCTGTTAAGTGGTTCAGCTCTGGCGGAATTTGGTCGGGATCAGGAACGAGAGGCCGATATCATTGGCCTTGAAATGATGGGACATGCAGGTTACGACACCCATGAATCTGGTCAGGTATGGGGGCTGTTAATCGCTGAACGTGAAGCTGATTTATCAAAAGAAGAAAGAAGCATTTTTTGGGCAACCCATCCAACTTCCGAAGAACGCTTAAGTAATCTCAATAATCAATCAACACTGTTTCAGGAAAAATGGCAGAAAGACTATACCAGAAAAGAAAATGAGTTCCGTAAACAGGTAGCTAAAATCTATCATCGGGCTATGAGCAACCACTTGAGTTTACAAGAATACGAGCAAACTGAGTCAATTCTGGAACGTCACAAAAACATTAATTACGACCCGGCCTTAATTGAGTATTTTTATGGCGAATTATACCGATTACGGGGTGAGCCAGGGGATACTCAACTGTCAATCAGTGCCTACGAGACAGCACTGCTACAACAGAGCTGCCCCAAAGATGCCCACAAACAATTAGGCTATTTGTACACCAAAGAAAAAAATAAAAAACTCGCTAAAAAACACTTCGGGAGCTATTTGGAAAACTACCCTGAAGCGGAAGATAAAGCGATGATTAAATACTACATGGAGCTATTAAACTGATGAAACTAATTAAAAAAATCCTTATTGTCAGCGCAGTATTATTGGTCACTTCCTGCGCTCAATTTAAATTAATCCCCGCTTCTGAGCTAAAAGTAAAAGGGTTCTCTGTACTACCCGCTACCTCCTGGAGTAAATCTCCTTTTGAGCCTGGCGAAAAAGCTGAAGTATGGACAATTGATGGTTACTCACTCAATCAAATGCTGGTGTTTGGTGAAATAAAAGAAGGTGAAACACTGTTAAAAGAAACCAGTAAAGAACTGCCTATGCCTAAATTCAGAGCCGAAATGTTGCCTAACGAATTAGAGGACCTGGTAAAAACATCGATCATAAATCAGGAAGACGGTACCTTAAAAATCGAGACTAAAAATGTAAGACCACAGCAAATCGGTGAACAGGTAGCTTTTCGTTTTGAGTTGGAATTTTTTGATGCCAATGGACTGAAGAAAAATAGTGACGTTATTGTTTGGGTTAAAGACAAGCAGCTTTTCGGCATGATCTTTACAGCACCAACTTTGCATTACTATGAAAGCTATAAGCCGGCGCTAAACAAAACCTATAATTCAATCAAAGCTTAATCTGACGATCGAGGGGGGACTTTCCCCCTTCTGTTTTTTGACCAACCATATAGCATAATTCTATATTCCGGCTGTCTCACCGGCCACTACCCGTTTGCCAGCGCTGAACCATCGCCCATTTTGGTTTCAAATTCGATGCCCTGCTCCATATAGTTCATCGCTCCTGCTTCCGCGATCACAGTTTCCTGCGGGTCCAGTTCCACCTCAACCATTTGCATCGAGGCACCAATAATTTCATAGTCAATTTCGTGGCAACGCATAGTTATTCCTTAATATTTTATACCAGGTTGATAATGCCGTTTTTTTAAGAAATAGCGCAAACGGCTCTAAAAACGGTAAATATACCCCATAAACAAATTGGTGCTCTCACCGTCTTCTATAATTGGGCTATTTTCGATTTCATCGCCCAACACAGTATATGTCAATGAGGCCATAATACTCTGTCGCTCCGCTACCACCCAGACTCCGGAAAGTCCGGTTGTATAATTAACCGTATTTTCCGCCTGATACGCCGGTCGAAACGCATTGGCTTCTGAATTCCTGACACCATAATAATAGTCAACTAAGTCATCACTGAGGTAATTCACCTCTATAAATGGAGAAATAGCTCCCCCCAATAACTGAAAACCTTTACTGAATCGCACGCCCAATTCATAGCCTTTATGCTCTCCCAACGCATCCGCCTGACCAGAAAATGTCAATTCTCCAAATTCACTATCAACAGTAAAAGATGCACCGACATCGAGTGTTCCTTTGCGTTCTTCCATCCCAGCAAAATAATCTGAATCCTCAAGTTCAAAGCCATCAAAACGATATTCGCCATAAAGGGTTATATTGTCCGTGACCTGGTAACCTAATTCAGGTCCACGCCAGAAAAAGTTTTGTCCTTGATAAAACACTATGGGGAACAACTGGGTTTCGCTATCAGCACCACGATACCCCTGCTCCATAAAAACAGCCCCTACCCCGACTCCCCAACCAGTCTGTTGTTCATTCGCTCCTGCTACAGAAGCCCAAATTACGCCGGCACTCATCAACACTAAAAATACCTTGGTCATTATTTATGTCCTTCACTTTTAAAAACGGATACATGAAAACCGGTTCATTCTCGAACCGGCTGGCGCAGTCTAATGACCAAAAGTGAAGGTTAATTGACCTCAAACATTTACTTTGTAATGAAAGATTTCAAGGCACTTATTTTATGGGATAACGCAATTACTTCAGTGACGAAGATTGTTTGTGATGCACAACCGCAAGACGACGTTTATTGGGCGAAATAGCCAAACGAGTAATACCACTCAAGGTCAGGTTTTTCGGCATATTGACGGGCAACCAGACACGCTGATTAGCATCCCACCACAGCAGTTGTTTACCATTGGAAGTCAGCAATTGTTTGTCGTTTAGCCAGGCATAATCCTGTGATTTTTCCGGCAGCTTCATCAACTCGCCACTCTCATTAGTGTCAAAATCAAAGGTTCTGAGCTGGTGGTAACCTTCTTCTTCTGTGGTGTATGACATGGTGGTTGTACCCGGGATTAAGGCGAGGCAACGACCAATAGCATCATCTACGATTGTCGTCTCTGCCTGCCCCAATGTGGTAACCTCTAACCGATGCGGCTCTCCCAGGACAAAGAGCGCCACATTGTCTTCCTGCCAGACGTGATAGCCCACAGGTTTAATATCGCTGAACAATAGTTCAAAACTGCCATCCGAATTAATCTGCCACAATCGCTGCGTGCCATCATGCTCTACTCTGACTGTAGACAGCGCTCCACTTCTGGTGGGAATTGGCGTTGGTGAATACTCACTTTCAAGGGTTTTGGTAATGGCAACTTCATGTCCCATTTGCCACAACCAGACGTCGGCATTAACATCTTCCATGCGGGTAAAATACAGTGAGTTGTCATCAATAAACAATGGTTGGTTTTCGTAACCTACCCGGTTAGCTACAGGCACCGGATTAGAAATGTTAATCGTGTCAGACGTGATAAACAGATCGAACAGGGTAATATCGTGATCCGGCATCTCATCCTGGGCGAAGCAGGTGACTGTAAATAACAGCACCACTGATGTTACTAACTTTTGCACCACGACTTACCTCTTTTGCTTTGCGGCGCGGATTGGTTTAATTCGCAATCCGCTGACGAACAATCTCATACAAACACACGCCTGTGGCCACCGAAACGTTCAGACTGGAGACAGAACCGGCCATTGGCAATTTTATTAACTCGTCACAGACTTCCCGGGTTAATCTGCGCATACCTTTGCCCTCGGCGCCCATCACCAATGCCATAGGACCGGAAAGTTTTACGTCATAAATTAACTGCTCAGCTTCACCGGCGGTACCGATCACCCAAACACCCGACTCCTGCAACTGGCGTAATGTTCTGGCCAGGTTTGTTACCTGTATCAAGGGCGTTGTTTCTGCAGCACCACATGCGACTTTTCGCGCCGTTGGAGTCAGGTAAGCCGATTTGTCTTTGGGCACCACCATTGCGTGTACACCAGCCGCATCAGCACTACGCAAACAGGCCCCGAGATTGTGAGGATCGGTTACCCCATCCAACACCAAAATAAATGGATTGTCTTCGCTGGCAATGATGTCCGCCAGATCCTTTTCATCCAAAACCCGACCCGGTTTAGCCTTTGCTACTATCCCCTGATGTTGCTCACCATTAACCTTGTCATCCAACACTTTGCGCTGACAAAATTGTACCGCAATGCCAAAGCGACGCGCCTGGTTAATAATGTTACGTAATTTGTCATCGTCTCGTCCTTTAAGTACATATAACTCAATCAGACGTTCAGGCTCTTTGGCTACCACCGCCTCAAGGGCATGAAGACCGTATAACCATTCTTGTTGCGCCATTTACTTTCCTCGTTTCTTACTTTTACTGGCCGTGCCGGGCTTACTGGCGCTTGTGGCCTTTTTCTGCGGCTTTTTGCGACTGGACTTAGCCGTAATACGCTTTGCTTTGACCTGATCAGACTTACCTGATTTGGCTTTTGATGACCGCCTTGATTTACGGGTTGGCAGCGGCATATCCAGGACAAAATCAATTTTTCGCTCGTCCAGGTTTACTGCCATTACCTTAACCTGTACCTGATCCCCCAGACGGAAAATAGTGCCGCCGGATTCCCCAATCAGATATTGTCGGGTTTCATCGTATTGATAATAATCGTTAGTCAGGGTGGTGATATGGACTAAGCCATCAATATGGAACTCGCACAGTCGCACAAAAAAGCCAAAATTCGTGACCGAAGCGATAACCCCTTCAAAAGAATCGCCAACATGGGCCTGCATAAATTCGCATTTTAACCAGTCAGATACGTCTCGGGTAGCATCGTCAGCCCGGCGTTCCGTCATTGAGCAATGCTCTCCTAATTGCGCCACTTCGTCTTCGTTATAGGCATACCCACCGGTTTTACTTTTGCGTTGTGCTTTTTTATCTAATACGGCCTTAATGGCGCGATGCACCACCAGATCCGGATAACGCCTGATAGGCGAGGTAAAATGGGCATACGCCTCCAACGCCAGGCCAAAGTGGCCGACGTTGTCGGGATCGTAAATAGCCTGTTGCATAGAGCGCAGTAACATGGTCTGGATCAGTTCCTGATCCGGACGACCCTGTATTTTTTTCACTACTTCACAAAACTGCTTTGGCGTGGCTTTTTCAGTCAGGTGATGACTGATACCCACTTCTGATAAATAACTTAAAAAGGACTTTAAACGTTCTTCACTGGGCTCGTCATGGATGCGGTACAGGCCCTCCGCTTTATTGCTATGCAGCATATCAGCCGCGGCAACATTGGCCATGATCATACATTCTTCGATGATCTTGTGGGCGTCGTTACGCACCACCGGCACGATATGATCTATCTTGCGTGCTGCATTAAATACGAATTTCGTTTCCTGCGTTTCAAATTCAATCGCCCCCCGCTCAGCCCGGGATTTTTTCAGTGCCTTGTACAACTTATAGAGATTCTGTAAATGCGGCACATGTTCAAAATAACGTTGATAGAGTTGTGGATCACCTTCCAGAATCGCCCACACCTTATTGTAGGTCAGCCGGGCATGGGAGTTCATCACGGCTTCGTAAAACTGATAAGCCTGTAATTTACCGGCGGGACTGATGGACATTTCACAGACCATGCACAGGCGGTCAACATTAGGATTCAGAGAACACAATCCGTTAGACAGGATTTCAGGCAGCATTGGCACCACCTGTTCGGGAAAGTACACGGAAGTTCCGCGATTTTGGGCCTCGTCATCCAGGGCTTTTTTAGGTCGCACATAGTAGCTGACATCAGCAATGGCGACCCATAACTGCCAGCCCCCGTCTTCCTGGGGCTCACAAAACACCGCATCGTCAAAGTCACGCGCATCTTCACCATCTATGGTTACCAGTGGTAATTGGCGTAAATCAATGCGCCCTTTTTTCGCAGACTCACTGACTTCTTCGCTCAGGCGGCTGATTTCATTGTTAACCTTCAATGGCCAGGTATGGGGGATATCAAAATTGCGCAATGCCATTTCGATTTCCATTCCCGGTGCCATATGCTCACCGAGTACTTCAACAATACGACCAATCGGCGACACCCGTTTGCGTGGGCGTTGTGTCATCTCAGACACCACGACATGACCCTGCTTCGCACCATTGATGTGTTCAGGGGGAATGATCAACTCAAAGCGCAAACGACTGTCATCGGGGATCACAATTCCCACGCCACTTTCCATAAAAAAGCGACCCACAATGGGTTCTTTGCGCGGTTCGACTATTTCGATGTTTTTGGCTTCGATGCGACCTCTGGCATCTTTCTTTCCCGCCACCGCCGCAACGCGATCACCGTGTAATAAAAACTGCATCTGACCCGCTGAGATGTATAAATCCCGCTCTTCGTCATCGCGTTTAAGAAAACCAAAACCGTCACGATGCCCTATGACAGAGCCCGTTACATGGGTGATCACAGAGCCCACTTCGTAGCGTTTTTGACGATTAAAAATAACCTGGCCTTCCCGCTCCATTGCGCGCAGGCGTCGCTGCACAGCAATGCGACTGGTTTCGTCATTCGCATTGACTTTATGGCAAATATCTAAAAAGGATAACGCCCGCTCTGCATCATTAATCAATTGCAGTATGTATTCACGGGAAGCGACTGGTTGTTCGTATTTGGCCTTTTCCCTGGCGTAATAAGGATCGTCTTGCATATCTCTCGACGGAGCTTTCGCTCCCTGACTTAGTTATGCCATCAGTATACCAACAAGCGGGAATTTTTCATTGCCCACAGATAATAAATTTTTATTAATGCTGCAGGCTTAGTGAAGTTTCAGGACTCCAGAGGACGGCGCGCCCGACGCACGCTTTTGGGGTGCATCAGCTCTTCCAGAGAAGCCATGCAATCGGCAATTTTTTGATGTAATTTGGCATCATTGGTAATGGCGTTGTAGAGCCAGTGATACGTATCTTCGTAATCATAAGGGCTACCGTGGCCTTCGATAAACAGTTCCGCCAGTTGGATTTGCGCCTTTAAATTACCCAGAGAACCCGCTTCCCGCAAATATACGATTCCTCGCGGGATATCCTGTTGTACCAGTTTTCCGGCCGCGTAATAGCGCCCCAACTGCTCCATAGCCGGAGCCAGACCTTGCATGGCGGCGGCTTCCATCAGTGGCACCCCGCGCTCGGGATCGGCTTCAACACAAACTCCCCAGGCCAACATATCTCCCCAAAGAAACTGATACGCCGGAACCCGTAAGGTCTCCGCGCGAGCCTCGATATCCTGCACCAACTGGCAATCATCCAACACTACCCGCGATAAGTGTTCATTGCGATTGATCAGATTGAGCAATTCATCCTGACTATACAACTGTACGGCTTTAATCTGCGAGTGCGACTGCGCCTGGGTCAGGACTGAAAAGCAGCAAAGCATTAATAATAAAATCTGTTTCATGGTTAATTTCTCTTTACCGATAATTTGACTATCGGCCAGATTGGCAAAATCTCAAATATCGGCAAGGGCCGACAAATTTTTGTGCATTAACGGTTATCTGGGTTTTTAAAGCATAATTTACGCCAGAAATACTGGAAAACCTGTGAAGACGACAAATTTCATTCACCGCCCTAAAAATATTTTAATTTGGCGATCAAAATGAAAGCCCGCAACTAACAGCGACCTTATCAGCTACCACAAACCGGCAATAAAATTCTGTTGCAGGGCAATACTTTGCCAGATTTGACTGACCACCATTCAGATGCAAACTATGCCATTTAGCTGGCTAATAGTCTCACTAAATACCGCCAAAAACTGGCCATTTGGCGTATTTTTGACGCCCCGAATTCACGCTCTAAACTGGACGTGATGCCTAAAAATGCTTAACCTCGTGCCTTAAAAAATATAAGAGTAACTTTGTCGGTCAAAATAATCCCGACAATAAGCTACGAGGATAAGATTTGAGTACATCTAACGACACCACTCAACCGGAAAATAACTCATCGTTATCACAATCCGGAAATGAGACTCAATCTGGCGCGTTTGCCAGATTTTTAGCCACCGTCGAGTGGCTCGGGAACCTGCTTCCCCACCCTGTGACCCTGTTCGCCATGTTTGCCTTATTCATTGTGCTGCTGAGCGGCGTTTTAGGCTACTTCGATGTCAGTGTTTTAGACCCGCGACCTGAAGGTGCAAAAGGTCGTGAAGCCGATGGCGTAATTGAAGTGATTTCCCTGATGAATGCCGAGGGTTTGCAGCGCATCGTCACCGGGCTTGTTACCAATTTCACGGGTTTTGCTCCATTGGGCACGGTGTTGGTGGCCTTACTGGGCGTGTCCGTGGCGGAACACAGTGGCTTACTGCAAACCGCGATGCGCTCTATGGTGGTTAACGCCTCCCCCAGAATGGTTACCGTGGTAATCGTGTTTGCCGGAATAATTTCCAATACCGCATCCGAACTGGGGTACGTGGTTTTAATCCCGCTGGCAGCCATGATATTCCACTCCCTGGGCAGGCACCCGTTAGCCGGACTCGCGGCGGCTTTTGCCGGGGTATCAGGTGGCTATAGTGCCAATTTACTGCTGGGCACCGTTGATCCTCTGTTATCAGGAATAACAGAAGCAGCCGCCCATATGATTGATCCGGGCTATACCGTTGGGCCGGAGGTAAACTGGTACTTTATGTTTATCAGTACGTTTGTGGTGGCCTTTATGGGGGCTTTCGTCACAGAAAAAATTGTTGAGCCTCGACTGGGCAAATACGACCCCAGCGAAGCAGCCATTGAACTGGAACAACCTAAAATTGAGCAACCGACAGCTCAGGAAAAGAAAGCCCTGAAAATGGCAGGACTGGCGTTTGTTGCCGTTTGCGTAGTGCTGGCCTTAACCATAGTGCCGGAAAACGGCGTGTTGCGTCACCCTGAAACCGGGGAAGTAGCGGGCTCTCCTTTCCTGAAAGGTATTGTGGCATTTATCTTTATTTCTTTTGCCATCCCAGGCTTTGTATATGGACGCGTCGCAGGCACCATGAAAAACGACCGGGATGTGATCAACGCCATGGCTAAAAGTATGAGTTCATTGGGCTTATACATCACCCTGGTGTTCTTTGCAGCGCAATTTGTGGCCTTCTTTAAATGGACCAATCTGGGCACAGTATTGGCAGTCAAAGGTGCGGCATTCCTGCAGGCAGTGGGACTGGACGGTCCTTCGGTATTTGTCCTGTTCATCCTGATGTGTGCCATGGTGAATCTGTCTTTAGGCAGCGCGTCAGCGCAGTGGGCCGTAACGGCGCCAATTTTTGTGCCTATGTTAATGCTGATTGGATATTCTCCTGAGGTAATTCAGGCAGCGTATCGAATTGGTGATTCGTCCACTAACATCATTACCCCAATGATGAGCTACTTTGGTTTGATTTTGGCGGTTGCTGCCCGCTATAAGAAAGATTTGGGGATGGGCACGCTGATAGCCACCATGCTGCCTTATTCGATGGTCTATATTGTTGGCTGGACAATCCTGTTCTATGTGTGGGTATTCTTACTGGGTATGCCAGTGGGGCCAGGAGCAGCAACCTACTACAACCCATAACACGATGGAAGACGAAGGTTTTACCTTCGTCTTTTTTCATCAACATAAAACCAATCGTCTGTTCTCTGCGTAACCTCTGTAACAAAACTGATATGAAACAGGTATGAAGTATAAAAACAGTACTCACTTTAACCACGCTCAGGGCGATAAAACAGGCGTCCTGATCACTAATCT
Source organism: Planctobacterium sp. R6 (assembly GCF_055755215.1). NCBI lineage: Bacteria > Pseudomonadati > Pseudomonadota > Gammaproteobacteria > Alteromonadales > Alteromonadaceae > Planctobacterium > Planctobacterium sp. R6. Next base: position 55,084 of record NZ_JBVTQY010000027.1, on the reverse strand, counting down.
GGGGACTCCGGAAGCGCCCACCAGACAGGCACTAAAACCCTATCTGAAGGAGTTTTTGTCTGATCCCAGAGTAGTGGAAGTGCCTCGCCTGATTTGGTGGTGTATTCTGAATCTGGTGATCCTGAATTTTCGTCCGACCCGAAGTGCCAGGGCTTATAAGACGGTATGGACCGAACAAGGCTCCCCACTCATGGTGCATACTCAAAATCAGGCTGCAGCCCTACAGCAGCAGCTAAAAGCCCAGTATGGCGATGACGTGGTGGTGGACTTTGCCATGCGCTATGGCAAGCCTGCAATAGCCGATGTCCTGGACTCTATGATGCAACAGGGCGTACGCAAACTGGTGATTTTGCCGCTCTACCCCCAGTATTGTGCTTCCACCACCGGTAGCACGTTTGATGCACTCGCCCAGGATTTTATGCAGCGACGCTGGTTGCCGGATTTTAAATTTATCAGCCATTACCACGACAATCGCGACTACATCGCGGCTGTAGCCGAAAAGATCAAAGCCCACCGGGAAAAGCAGGGGAGCGCAGATAAACTCATTTTTTCCTACCACGGTATCCCAAAACGCTATTTGCTCAATGGTGATCCTTACCATTGCGAGTGTTATACAACGTCGCGACTGATTGCCGATTATTTAGGATTGCAACCAGACCAGTATCTCACCACATTTCAGTCGCGTTTTGGCCGGGAAGAATGGTTGAAACCCTATACCGATCACACCCTGCAGGAATTAGCCGGGCAAGGAGTAAAATCAGTGCAGGTGGTGTGTCCCGGATTTTCTGCTGACTGCCTGGAGACTATCGAAGAAATAGGCGTTGAAAATCGCGACTACTTTCTGGAAGCCGGCGGAGAACGCTATGAATACATCGAATGTCTGAATAGTGATGAAAGTCACATAAATTTACTGGTATCGCTGGTTTCCGCAGAAATCAAACAATGGCATGATTCCGCTGACGTAGATCTTGAAAACAGACAAAAGCGCGCCATTCAGTTGGGGGCTGAATCTTAGATTTATGCCTCCCGTTTAAATTTGCGCGTTTTTATCATTGAGGTAATTGCATGTCAGGTGACGTACTTGAAATCATTCACATTGGTCAGGTGATACAGGCAGCTGTAGCCCCGGTTTTCCTTATCACCGGCATCGCGGCACTACTGGGTGTCGCCTCAAATCGTCTGATGCGCATCATGGACCGCTCCAGAGAACTGGAAAATAGCATTCCTGATGTACAGGACATCCAAAGCAAAAAGGTACAAACCGAAGAATTGCGTTACCTGTGGAAACGTATTTCCCTGATAAACAAAGCTTACAGCTTATACACACTCACAGCACTGCTGCTTTGTGTGGTCATTACTGTGTTGTTTATCAGTCATATTTACACTATTCAGTTGTCGGTACTGATTTCAGCCATATTTATTGGTGCACTTATGGTACTGATAATGGCACTGATGTTTTCCTTGCGAGAGATTTTCCTGACTACGCGATCACTGCAAATCAGGCTTAAGTTACGAAACCTTAAAATTCCCAAGCATTAGGCGCCATTGAGATCCGGTCGCGCCCTTTGCATTATGCGCTGATAAAGCGCTTCAGCGCAGTTGAGGGTGCCATAATTTAAACCGCTGTCAGCGGCGATGCGCGAGGAAACAAACGCCTCAGCAACATCGCTATCGCCAGACTGCAACAACAGGCTGGCTTGCAGTGCCAATGCCAGCTTTTCCACGATACGCCGGGCTTTAAGTTCTGCCGAATCAAGATTGTTCAGCTCCTTATGAAGCTCGCTGACAAAATTCGCCATTCGGGTGTCTAATGCTGCGGCTTCGCTGATCTCAGATAAAATCACCTGTAAGCTTTGTGGCTCTTTTTGAAAAGCCCTTAATACATCAAGGCATTGTACGTTGCCCGAACCTTCCCAAATCGCATTCACCGGCGCTTCGCGATAGATACGCGGCAGCAGGTTATCTTCCACATACCCCACCTCTCCGATACATTCCATTGCTTCATAGGCATGATTGGGCACGCGCTTACAAATCCAGTACTTACCAATTGCCGTTGCCACCCGCGCAAATAACTTTTGCTGTTCGTCATCAATATTGTCCAGTGCGTAGGCTACCCGCATTGATAAAGCCAGCGCCGCTTCAGCTTCGATTGCCAAATCTGCCAACACGTTACACATCAGCGGTTGCTGGTGTAAACCTTTACCAAAAACGCTGCGCCCAGACGTGTGATGCAGGGCTTGTGCAGTGGCTGCACGCATCAGAGCTGACGAGCCCACCATACAATCAAATCGGGTCAGGGAAACCATTTCAATAATAGTAGGTACCCCTCGTCCTTCCTCGCCAATCAACCAGGCAAAAGCTTCGCGAAATTCCACCTCTGAAGACGCGTTTGAACAATTCCCCAACTTGTTTTTTAAGCGTTGTATAAACAGTGTATTTTTACTGCCATCAGGACACCACCTGGGCAGCAGAAAACAGGATAATCCGCTCCCGGTCTGAGCCAACACCAGAAAGCCATCACACATAGGGGCCGAACAAAACCACTTGTGACCAGTGATCCGGTACGCGGCACCATTGCCAGGTTCAGCTACGGGCCTGGCCCATGTGGTGTTAGCACGCACATCAGAGCCGCCCTGCTTCTCGGTCATTGCCATACCAATGGTTAAACCGTTTTTCTCAAAATAAGGGATATTTCTCTCGTCGTATTGGCGGGCCGTTATTTTCGGCAACCATTGTGCGGCTACATCCGGGCTGTGTGAAATGGTCGGCACGCAGGCAAAAGTCATGGTAAGCGGGCACCCGGACCCCGAATCCGCCTGATTATGCATATATTCCATGGCGGCTCTTAGCGCGTGTCCGCAGGATGGATTGCCCGCCCACGGTATGGCGTGAATGCCCGCCTGAATTGCCCTATCCATTAACTGGTGATAAGCAGGGTGAAATTTAACCAGATCAATGCGCCGCCCAAACCTGTCGTGGGAAACAAATTCGGGTTTATGGGTATTGGCTTCAAACCCTGCAGACAAAAGTTCATGGCCCACCTGATGGCCATAACCGGTCAGGATACTGGTATCGACGGTGCCGGCAAAAACACTCAGCCAATGCTGTAAGATTTTGTCAGAGCTGAACGCGTTGAAGTTCTCTAAAGGTTGGGGTTGATTAAACACCTGGTGGGTTTCAACGACGCTGCCGCCAACCGACATTGCCGGCTCATTCCGGTTGCTGTTACTCATCGTTAAACCCCATTGCTCGTTGCGTTAGTCTGACTCTACTCTATTGCATTTTCTGAAAACGGATCAACTCTTCACTATTTTTCCTGATTTCACGCCTTGCCCACAAGGCCATGATGCCCGACACGAGCAGGATAAAGCCGGTACGTTTCAGCACTTTAATGAGGTACACATCGGGATTGGGTTGATAATACAGGTAAAAGGCCATCGACCAGACAGCAAAAAAAAGGGTAATACTCACCATAATCCAGTTGGTCATTCTGGCAATGCGGATATTATTCAGTTTTTGCTGAATAAGCCGCGACAGATATTCATTGGTCGGGATATTGGACCCTAAACTACCCAGCCGCAATTTAACCAAATAGGGAGTCATTGCCAGCAGCAGAATGATAAAGGTGAAAGACCAAATCTGGCGCAACAAATTTTCTTCGTGAAATAAAAGATAACCACAAACGGCAACCCCAACTATCAGCCCAAGGATGTCTGACAATACCCATAACCATTGCTTACGACGGTTCTTTTTCCACTGCAATTGCAGTTCTTCAGGATTCACGGTTTGCACAGGCTGGCTTTGCCAAAGCTGCGACAAGGGATCGTTTTGCTTATTCATATTGCAACACCTCGGCTAAGTGTTTTCGGATACGATTGATAGAAACACCGACATGAGAAACCGTCATACCACATATTTCTGCAATTTCGGTATATTGCATACCTTCCAGATGGAGAGTGATCAATTGCCTCTGTTTCAGTGGTAACTTACGCACTTCGGCCAACAGGCCCTGCAACATCAGTTCCTGCTCGGCCTGCAATGGTGCTGAAGCATGCAGGCAGTAATCATCACTTATATCTTCAGTTCTGGGTTTTTTACTCTCTGAAACCACATGCTGTACGCATCGGTTATGCGCGATCTTTAAAACGTACGTTTTCAGTTGACTGTCTCCCCTGAACTGCTTCAGTGACTGCCAGACATGCAGCGCAATCTCCTGAGTTAACTCCTGGCGCAAGGCTAAGTTACTTTCATAACTGCCCGCCAGACGGCTAAACAGCGCGCCATAGTCCTTCAGGATTTGTTCGATGTTCAACGGCAACTTGTCACTCTTAACAGGGGTTATTACTTTCCTGATCAGTATCCAGGTTTCCAACTTTATTACAAATATCTGAAAAAATATTTTTGTAATATTTTCCCGCGTGGCAACACTGCATAGCTGAACCTCAACATCAGGAGTTAGTCATGGAACTAGTTATTTTTGTTTTACTATTTGCGGGTATCAGCACAGTGTGTGGATTGGGCTATTGGTTGGATCACAAGTTTAATACTCAGGTGATGGGCTGGATGAATATGGAGGTTAGCTCGCCTTTTAAATCAGACCTGGGCCTGCAGTCGAAACGTGAAAAACGCAAAAACAAGGAATATCAGGAGTTGCGGGAGCGCATCGAAATCCTGGAAAAAATTGTCACGGATCCGCGTTGGGAACTGGATCAAAAAATAAAAAATTTGTCATAGTGATGAGCAGGTCGATGGTGAAAGGAATTTATCATCGACAGACTTTCACAATTAGTGCTAATTTGAACTATCTTTAAGACTTTTAGATCACACGAGACTATACATGCTGGTACTGAAATCCAATTATGATCAACTGGCTTTGGAAAAAGCGCAGCTGCATAAAGAATTGCAATCCACATTAGACGATAACGAAAGATTGCGTCAGGAACTGGAAGAACTTAAATCAGACCTGGCATCAGGTGCCATTCAGACGCAGGAAAACCACAACGAGGCCATTTTGCGCTCTGCCATTGAATGTATTGCTCAGGTGGAAGGTATTCGGGAAACAGTGCTGGCATCCTTCGAAAAGATTGAATCTGAAAGTCACGCAGTAGAAGAAATCAACCAACTGTTTGACGTCTCCAGCGGTGCGCTGAACAATATTGTATCCGGCATGACCGGGCTCACCGACAAAATGTCGAATATGACCACTAATATCACCGGGCTGTCGGAAATGGCAGACAATATTAATTCCTTTGTCACCACCATATCTTCAATTTCAGACCAAACCAATTTACTGGCCCTTAACGCCGCCATCGAAGCCGCCAGAGCCGGTGATGCCGGTCGGGGCTTCAGTGTGGTCGCCGATGAAGTTCGCTCTTTGGCCAACAATACCAATGAGTCGGCAAATGAAGTGGCAGAGCTGGTTCGGCAAATCATCAGCTCCACCAGCGAAACCGTCAAAACAGTCGATGATATTCAGAGCAATAATCAGACACTGTCGGACGGCGTTGAAAAACTTAACGAGTTCTACGGCTCCATTGTTGAACAAACCAATCAAATGAAGAGCGCTATTCAGGATTCTGCCATTCGCTCTTTTATTCAGACCGTTAAGCTGGACCACATTGTCTGGAAGGGCGACATCTATGCCATGGCATTTGGTACCAGCGACAAGTCCGCATCAGCGGTGGCAGACCAGGCATCCTGTCGTCTGGGACGTTGGATGAGTGGTACCGGCAGAGACAAATACGGTAAGCTTCAGGCATTCCAACGCCTTGAACGGCCGCATCGCGATCTGCATGACAATGGCGTTAAAGCGCTGGAATATATTAAAAAGGATGACAGGCAAGGTGCTTCTGCCCACCTGAATAAGATGGAAGACGCCAGCCGTGAAATCATGGTGTGTCTGGACGATATCGCACGTCAGATTTGCAAGGGCTAAACCATGTCCGGGAGAGCAACTTTCTCCCGGGCCAATACTTATTTTCTGACTAACGATAATTTTACAAAGCGCCATGAACGGGCAAGGCCATTCAAGGTAATTTTATCCATGGCTATGGCATTGCCCAGCATAATAGCCAGCACACCGACTAACCCCAAAAGGGTCCATTGATAACCTTCAAATAAGGTAGACACCAGCAGTGCAACCACCGGATAAACTAATATCACATTTGACGATTTATCCGCGCCAAGATGCTTCACCAGTTTCATGTAAGCACCAAACGCCAGTACGGAACCAAACAAAGCCAGATACAGCAGCGAACCCCAGTAATCCGCTGAAGTTGGCAGTACAAATGGCGCGTTGCTGAAAAAACCGTAACCGAAGGTAAATATCAGACTGTAGCTCATGGCACCAAAATTAAACTGCACCACGGGCACATCTTCCGACAAGGCATTTTCAGAAATCACATTACCGACCGCCGCAAAGAAAAAGGATATGGCCGCCAAAATCAATCCGGTCTGCAATGCCGTGCCAGTATTGACGCCACTGAGTTGCGGCGCAAACAACAAATACAAGCCAATAACACTGATGCCAGCTCCGAACAGAACTTCGCTGCGTATTGCCTTGCCCAACATAACACGGCGTAAAAACACGGTAAAATACACCACGCTGGCGCTCAAAACTGCCAACAAAGCACTAACAATATACTGTTGTGCCAGATACAAAAACACATAGTCCAGGGTGTATAAACTAAACCCCACCGCCAACATTTTTAAGTGAGCCTGCCAGCCAAAGCGCAAAGACAACCGGTGCCACAAACACCAAAGCCCCAGCATTAAGGCGGCCAGAAAAAAGCGTATCCCCACCGAATAGATCAGCGCCATTTCAGAATGCTGGAAGGTAATAGCGTACCAGGTGGTGCCCCAAATCAGGGCACACAAACAAAACAATAATCCATTAGACATTTGCAGTTTCCTTGCAAAACAGAACTGTATTATTTGAATCTACAGTGTCACAGGCAAAAAACGGTCAGGAGCGAATTTCCCCGTCTCCCATAACCACAAACTTTTCTGTGGTCAGGGATTCAGCCCCCATAGGTCCGTAAGCGTGAAGTTTACTGGTGGATATGCCTATTTCTGCGCCAAGCCCCAGTTCTCCTCCGTCAGAAAAACGCGAAGAAGCATTTACCATCACCACCGATGAATTAATTTCTCGGGTAAAGCGCTTTGCAGTACTGATATCCTGAGTCACGATAACTTCGGTATGGCCGGAGCCATAGTTGGCGATATGCTCCACCGCGCCGTCAAAATCATCGACAATCTTCACCGCTATTTCCAGCGCAAGATATTCGGCGTGCCAGTCTTCCTCTGTAGCGGCAGTTGCCTCTGCAAAATATTCAAGCGAGGCTGGACAGGCGTGCACTGTGACACCGTGTTGTTTAAACAGAGTCGCTACCTGTGGCATGAACTCACTGGCGATATCCTTGTGCACCAGCAAAGTTTCCAGGGCATTGCAGACACCGGTGCGTTGGGTCTTACCATTTTCCAGAATGCTAATGGCTTTGTGCAAATCAGCGGCAACATCCACATAAAGGTGACATACCCCTTTAAAATGCTGAATCACGGGAATACGACTATTGTCGGTAACAAAGCGTATCAAGCCTTCACCACCACGAGGGATCACTAAATCAATGTCATCACTCAAAGTGAGTAGTTCACTCATTATGGCTCTGTCCGGATCCGGTATCACCGTCACCGCCGCGGCATCAATACCCTGCTCAGCAAAGGCCTGATGGATACAGGTAGCCAGTGCCAGATTAGAATTCAGCGCCTCTTTACCACCGCGCAAAATAACCGCATTTCCGGCTTTAAAGCACAAGGCAGCAGCATCAATGGTCACGTTTGGACGGGATTCATACACCATGGCAATGACACCCAGTGGGATACGCATTTTACTGACTTCAATGCCCGACGGTAATTTATGAGAGCCACTGGTACTGCCCACCGGGTCCGGTTGGTCGGCAATATCTTTTACCGCATTGGCGATGTTTTGCAGACGCGACGAATCCAGCGCCAGGCGATCCAACATCGCTGCACTCAGGCCATTGGCTTCACCTTGCTCCAGGTCCAGTTTGTTAGCTTTTATTATCGCATCTTCACTGCTAAGAATATGCGCAGCTATTGCATGTAACGCGGCGGCTTTTTGTTTATCGGTTAATTTGGCAGTGCTTCTGGCTGCCAGTTTTGCCGCTTTCGCAGCCTCAGATACAGAAAATGTCATGTTTCACCTGAATTAGTTGTTACGTGAAAGAATTAAATCATCGCGATGGATCGCCGCTTCATTCAGTGTATAGCCTAAAATGGCTTCAATTTGCTGACTCTTTTGCCCGGCTATCAGCCTCAAATCGTCTGCACTGTAAAGCGCCAACCCTTTGGCGATGGGCTTTCCGTTATGTGTTACCTGCACCGCTTCGCCTGAGCTAAACTTGCCCGCCACAGAGATAATGCCTGACGGCAACAGGGATGCCCCTTTATGCAACAGTGCATTCGCCGCACCGGCATCCACTTCAATATCACCTTTTGTCGATAAGGTGTGGCGCAGCCATTGTGCCCGCGCGCCTTCCGGGGATGCGCCCGCCCGAAACAAGGTGCCTGGGCATTGTCCTTTGAGCAATGCGTCGAAAACCTCTGTTTTTCGACCATTGACAATCAGAGTTTGAATACCACTTTGAGCACACTTCTCAGCCGCCTGCAATTTGGTCACCATGCCACCGGTGCCTACTTTGCTGCCTGCGCCACCAGCCAGCGCGTGGATCTCCGGAGTAATAGCCAGCACTTCCGGGATCAGTTTGGCTTGTGGGTTCTTACGTGGATCCGCGTCAAAAAGACCATCAATGTCAGAACAGACTATCAGGGTATCGGCCTGAGCCACCAGTGCGGTATAGGCCGCCAGGTTGTCATTGTCTCCCACTTTAATCTCATTGACAGCGACACTGTCGTTCTCGTTCACTATGGGCAGAGCCTGATGTTTTAACAATTCCCGAAGGGTGTTTTTGATATTAACATACCGGGTGCGATCCCGCAGATCGTCATAAGTCAGCAAAATCTGAGCACAGGGAAAATCAAAAAAGCGCGCCCAGTTAGCCATCATCTGCGACTGCCCAATGGCCGCCATAGCCTGCTTTTCCGCAATCGTGGGCAGATGAGTCACCGGCACCTGGCTGCGCCCGGCGGCGACACTACCGGATGATACCAGCACAACTTCTTTACCCTGAAGTCGACTTTCAGTGATAAATTTAGCGATTGCTAACAGATACTGAGCACTACAACGCTGACCATCAGGTGCGATTAATGCACTACCTATTTTAATTACGGCTCTTTGCCACTGAAACTCCGCCATACCGCTCTCTTTGAATCCGGAAAATTAAAGAAATTATCGAACCCGCGAGATTGGCAAAAAACCCGCTTTTGTACAAGGCTATTTGGTTATTAGCGATGCTTAATTTGAAAAATACTGAGAAATGTAACTGGCAAGTTTCTCTGGCGCTATCCGCCCCGCTTATCTGCGCAGGTACGATGACAATGGCGAGCCACTTATGTTATAACCTAACAGCGATAAATAAACTAACGACAAGAACCCGCCAGGAACATCTAATGAACAGACGCACTCTGCTCGTCATCGCTTCGTCGATGATGCTAAGTTTCAGTGCTGCCCACGCAGCCATCAAACAAACAAAAGGTGACTTTGAAGACAAGTTCAGACAACTGGACGAATCGTTACCGACACCCAATGTATACCGTAATGCCGCCGGTGAGCCGGGCCATCAATATTGGCAGCAAAAAGTCGATTATAAAATCAGCGCATCGCTGGACGAGGACAAGCGTCGGGTTACGGCCACCGAAGACATTGTCTATACCAACAATTCACCTGATACGCTGAAATATCTGTGGGTTTATCTGGATCAGAACCGTTTCAAAGACGATTCCATGGCCCGTATGACACAGACTTTTGGTGGCATGGGCACCCGTGGCCCGGTAACCAACTCAGCTACGGATTCAGCACCAGCGAAAATGACTCTGGACTTCCTGCGTCAGGAGCAGGCATTCGCTGACACGCCACTGGGTTTTGATATCAGCAATGTTAAAGATGGCAACGGCAACCCGCTGAAGCACACCATTGTTGGCACACTGATGCGGGTGGATTTGAATCAGCCGTTAAAGCCAGGCCAAAGCACTGCGTTTTCATTGAACTTTGCCTTTAATGTACTGGAAGAAAACGCCGTATCAGCCCGTTCTGGCTACGAGCACTTCCCGGATGATGAGCGCGAAGGTGGTAACGACATCTTCCTGTTTGCCCAATGGTTCCCGCGCTTAGCCGCCTACACCGACTACGAAGCCTGGACCAACAAAGAGTTTCTGGGTCGCGGCGAGTTCACCCTGGAATTTGGTGATTACGAAGTCGAGATGACCGTGCCTGCCGACCACATAGTCTCGTCTACCGGTGTACTGCAAAACCCGAAGGACGTATTGACGAAAGAACAAAGAGAGCGTCTGAAGGAAGCTGAAAGCGCTGAGCGCCCGGTATTTGTAGTTACCGCCGAAGAAGCACTTGAAAACGAAAAAGCAGGCACCGATGACAGCAAAACATGGCGCTTTAAAGCCGAAAACGTCAGAGATTTTGCCTGGGCTACCTCGCGTAAATTTATGTGGGACGCTAAAGGTTATGAGCAGGGCGGCGAAGAGCAGCCTTTCGTCATGGCCATGTCATTCTATCCTAAAGAAGGTGGCGATCTGTGGAAGAAGTACTCCACAGAATCGGTAGTACACACCATGGAAGTCTACTCGCGCTTTTCTTTTGATTATCCTTACCCTACCGCACAGTCGGTAAATGGTCCTGTAGGCGGCATGGAATACCCCATGATCACCTTCAATGGTCCACGTACGACGTTGCAGGATGATGGTTCCCGTACCTATACCCTCGCTGAAAAGCGCTTTTTGATTGGCGTAGTAATTCACGAAATCGGTCACATTTACTTCCCGATGGTGGTCAACAGCGACGAGCGTCAGTGGACCTGGATGGATGAAGGTATTAACAGCTTCCTCGACGGGGTTGCCGGCCAGGAATGGGATCCGGATATTCCTTGGGGCGTTGAACCCAGAGATATTACCGGCTATATGAAAAGTTCGGTGCAGGTACCGATCATGACGCAATCAGACAGCATCCTTAAGTTTGGTCCTAACGCCTACACAAAACCTGCTGCCGCCTATAAAATTCTGCGGGAAACCATTTTGGGCCGTGAATTGTTTGACTTCGCTTTGCGCGAATACGCACAGCGCTGGAAGTTCAAGCGTCCTACCCCTTCCGATTTTTTCCGCACTTTAGAAGAAGCCAGCGGGGTTGATCTGGACTGGTTCTGGCGCGGCTGGTTTTACAGCACAGACCACGTAGATATCTCTATCGATAAAGTCTCTAAACTGCGCATCGACACCGAAGATCCGGATATCGATTTTGATCGCGATCGCCAGGAAGAGTCAGACAAGCCAATGCCGGTAACCGTAGAGCGCAACATGCAGGAAGGCAAAACCTGGGTAGAACGCAACCCGGATGTACGTGACTTCTATGATGAAAACGACCGCTGGACCGTTACCAACAAAGAACGCAATGCCTACAAGAAATTCCTGGATGGACTGGAAGACTGGGAGCGCACTGCATTTGAGCGCGCCGTCAGCGAAGATCAGAATTACTATGTTATGGAATTCAGCAACATCGGTGGCCTGGTTATGCCTATCATCATTGAAGCCACCTTTGCGGATGGCAGCAAAGAGCGCCATTACTACCCTGCTGAAATCTGGCGTCGCAGTCCTAAGCATGTTGAGAAACTGCTGGTGACACCAAAAGACAAAGAACTGGTAAGTGTTGAAGTCGATCCGCGTTGGGAAACTGCCGATGTGGATGTCACCAATAACCATTTCCCGCGTAAGATCATCGAATCGCGTATCGAAGCCTACAAAGCCAAGGCACGCACCGGTAACGCCCGTCGCGATATCATGCAGGATATCAAAACTGAGCTAAAGACAGACGATGACGAAGACAACAAAGACGAGCAATAAGGAGTTGCACTAAGCAATGCGCATTCTTATCGTCTTATTAATGCTGGGCGCCTTTACGGCGCCCTCTTTCGCTCATCAGATTAAATCCGCGATTACAACGGTTTTATTCAACGAAAACAGCAGAAATCTGGAAGTGATGCATCGCTTTTACCTGCATGATGCTGAGCACGCCGTCAGTGTCATGGGAGATGGTAGCGCGGATATTCTGAGCAATCCCAAAACCCAGCAAACATTTGCCGACTACGTAGTTGAACGCTTTCAGCTGGTGCTGGACGAAAAAACCGTTACCCTGAATCAGGTTGGCTACGAAATTGACGGTAAATTCCTGTGGGTTTATCAGGATTATCCATTACCAGACTCGGTAAACAAAATTTCTGTGAAACACAGTGCCCTGCAGGATATCTGGTCTGAGCAAATCAATACGGTAAACATCGAAGGTAACATCAATGGCAACAAAAGCCTGAAAACCCTGACCTTCCGTGAATCCGGTAAGCTGCTGGAAGTAGAGTTTCCTTAAAGCTGACGCTGATTGTCATTTTAGTGGCCCGGCTCCGTTCACCGGGCTACATTTTCAATCCCTGACACTGCTGTTACGCTGTTTCAACCTCACCAGTGCGATTTCTTTCAATCTTTTGCAGCAATATATCCAGCTCGCGCTTTCGCTCGTCATCAAGAGGCCAACCGCAATTTATGCGAAAATAATCATGATAATAATGGCGAGAAGAAAACAGATTGCCAGGTCTGATGGCAACCTGCTCAGTATCTAAATCTGCGGCCAGTTGCTCGCTGTTCAACCGGGGAACCTGGCACCACAGCACCATGCCCCCCTGAGGCTCAGACACAGCCAGATCGTCCCGGGTATTGGTAAGCAAATAGTGGCGGTAATCACGTACCTGCTGACTCAGCTGAGGCAACAATTTCCTGATGTGTTTGCGATAATTGCCACTGGCAATAAAATCCGCCAGGATGGCTTGTAGTGGCATGTTCACCCCCATAGATTCTGCCCGCCGCCGGGCAGCAAACAAGGGATAAAATCGCCCCGGCTCACACCAGCCAAGCCGATAACTGGCGCACAGTGTTTTGGAGAAGGAACTGCACCACAACACATTGCCGTCAGTATCCCAATGTTTAATTGGTAGGGGTAACACGCCGTTAAAACTCAATTCCTGGTAAACATCATCCTCAATAACCGGAAACTGATAGCGATTGGCCAGTTCAGCAATTGCGGCTTTGTGAGCATTGCTAAACTGATGCCCCAGCGGATTCTGAAAGTTGGCGGTGAGTAACAGTGCAGTGGCACTGCCCGAGCGAATAATATCTTCCAGATACACTAAATCTATGCCCTGACGCGTACTGGGAATTTCCAGAATTCGTCTGTTCATACTACGCAAAATATCCAGCAGACCATTAAAACACGGCGACGCGACCACCACTACGTCCTCAGGTTGTGTGGTAACTTCAAGGGCCAGCCGGACACTGTCTAAGCAACCATGCCCGATGACAATATTACCGGCATTGAGGGTAAAACCGGCTTCGGCGTAATGAGCGGCCAATGCCCGATGCAAAAAAGGGTGACCATTGCTGTCGCCATAATGTAATCCCTGTGCATGAGCTCGTTTAAAAACCGATCGGGCCGCATTGCCCAGTTGTTGCAGGGGCAGCAGAGATTCGGCCATCTGCGCTGTCGCCAACGGATGTTGGCTGTGAATCAGAGGAGGCTGAGTGGCAACCTGAGGCTCAGGCGAAAACTGCTGTAGTGGGATTGTTCTGAGATTCAGAACCGGTTTTTGCGCAAAATAACCTGCCCGTGGACGCGTGCTTGCATAACCCCGTTCCACCAGAAAGTTGTAGCAGTTCAGTGCCGTTGTCATACTCACTTGTTGCTGACGGCTAAAATCCCGCACAGACAATAACCGTTGCCCGGCAACCATTGAGCCGCTGTCTATTTCTGCCATCAGCTGATTAGCTAGCGTTTTATACTGAATCATATTCCCGTTTACAGACAGACTAAGCGTTAGACAAAAACTATCGTTAACAACACAATCTGTATACTTTTATTTGTTATTTTTTGTATCTGTACTCTATTTTTGAATCATTTAAAGTCTCTGTACTCGTCAACCGGAGGCAAAAAACCATGATCAACACCATGCTCAACAATACACCCAACAACACTTTCTGCTCACCCAATAACACTGAGTGGCAGGAGCTTATCAGCCACTTTGCGCAACAGTCGCTGCAATTTCTGCAAAATATTGAGCACTTTCCCGTGGCCAATCTGACGCCGCATTTACCAGAAACGGCACTCCCGGAACAAGGATTGGGTTCAGAAGTCACGGCAAAACTGGTTGAGTCTGAATTGATCCCTCAGATGTCCGGCAGTCGTGGTCCGCGATACTGGGGGTTTGTCACCGGTGGAGCAACCCCGGTTGCTACCTATGCTGACTGGTTGGTAGCAATGTTGGATCAGAATGTGTCAAAAGGTGGCGACTCCATTGCCACGCAGGTGGAGCAGCAAGCCATTAAATGGCTAGTGGCACTGTTTGATTTACCTGATAGTTTCACCGGCCTGTGCACCACAGGTGCCACAGCGTCCAACTTTCTGGCTGCTGTCACCGCCCGACAATATGCCGGAGAGCAACAGCAGATTGACATCGCAAAACAGGGTATGAAGCACCTTGATGTCGAGATTTTCAGTGCCTGCCCTCATGCCAGTATGATAAAAACCCTGGGTCTGGCAGGATTCGGCCAGGATAATGTTCGCTATATAAAAACGCTGCCGGATTCGGAAGCCATGAACCCGAAAGACCTCGAGCGGCAACTGAATAACAGTCAGGCGCGCAGTAAAATTGTGATCAGCAGTGCAGCCACAGTAACCGGCACCAGTTTCGACGATTTACAAACCATAGCGGGACTTTGTCAGGCCCATGCAGCCTGGCTTCATGTGGACGCTGCGTTTGGAATTTTTGCCCGCCTCATACCGGCTAAAAAGCACCTCAGTGACGGCCTGGAACTGGCAGACTCCATTACCCTTGATGGGCACAAGTGGCTGAACGTTCCCTATGATTGCGGCTTTTTCTTTACCCGCCATCAGCGTTTGCTGGTTGAAAGTTGTCATGTGGCAGCCCCGTATCTGGTGCAATCAACAACCACCCCTGACTTTATGTCGCTGGGCATAGAGAATTCCAGACGATTTCGGGCATTACCCGTCTGGATGACAATCAAGGCCTATGGTCAGGCCGGCATCCGCTTTTGGGTGGAGAAAAACTGTCGTCAGGCAGCGATTCTCGCTGATTACCTGGACGCCAGCAACCATTGGCAGTTGGTTCATCCCTGCGCTCTGAACGTGGTGTTATTTCGACCTGATGAGAAGCACCTGGCATCGGTCAGTTGCAGCGAGATACTGCATCAGATAAATCGCCGTGGGAAGGTATTCTTTAGCCCCGGTCAATGGCAGGGACAACATATTATTCGCGCAGCATTGAGCAACTGGCAAACAGAAGACGCTGATATCGCAATTGCCATACAGGAGTTAAATACCGTCGCGTTACAAAATACCTGATTTTGTCATACTGACATCTGCTCAGAAACATTAATCCACTGCGATATTTATCAGGCATTGCAATAACTGTGGTACATTGCAGTGCCTGTTGTTCTTTGTCACGTCGATTCGAGCCCATGTGCTGTTTTGCACTTAAAACGGGTCTGTCCGGCACAAATTTCATGCACCAAAGTTCAACAATCTCAAATTCAGTTTAAATTAATTGAACTAATGTCATGATTTAGCTTGAAAAAAGGGCTTTTGCACCAAAGATCAGCACAAGAAATTATGAGTTTTTACGTGCAAATTAAGCAGGCTTGCATTACTTTTAAAGTTAATTTTACAGGAATCCGGTACGGTTATGACAGATAACGAAAATACCCCAAATACAGCGAAGTCCCCGGCCTTCTATTTCGCCCTCGCTGCTGGCGTTGTGATACTGTTGGTCGTTATTTATCTGCTATTCTCTGGCGACGCTGAGCAGTCGGAACAACCACAACCGGTGGAAGTGCCCATTGTTACTGAACCGGATCCAGAGCCAGTTACCCTGCCCGAACCTGAGCCAGAGCCGGAAGAGGTATTGCCAGAGCCGGTGCCCATGCCTGAACCAACGCCCGAACCCGAGCCTGAGCCCATCGATATCAGTGATGCCGCCGTAAAAACGGCCATTGTGAGTCTGGCAGAAATGCCGACACTGGCCAGATTCCTGGTAGATGAAGATCTGTTACGCCGCTTTGTGGTATTTACTGAAAACCTGGCCAATGAGCAACTGGCCGCCAGACACCACCTGTTGCGGGCGCCAGAAAATAGCTTTCGGGTTTACCGTCAGGCCGGAAAAGAATGGATAGACTCCTCCAGTTATCAACGCTACAGCGCTTATGTCAATGCGCTGGATAGTATTGAAGCAGAAGATTTGCTGGATCTTTATGAGGTCTACAAACCCACCATTTCTGAAATTTTTGCGGAAATTGGCAACCCCGATGAGGATTTTGATTATCGCCTGATGGATGCCATAGACCATCTGCTGGATACGCCGGAAATCCCGGTTCCGGTAGAAGTATACACCGACAGTGTAATGTACAAATATCGCATTGATCAGGTGGAAGATTTAACCGCTCCACAAAAACAATTATTGCGCACGGGTCCGGAAAATATGCGTGTTATCAAAGCCAAGCTTAGGGAAATCAAAGCACTGCTAGATCAGTAGGACCAGCCTGCGATGGACCTGGCCTCACTGCAAAAAAGCCTTTCGGGCAAGGGTAAATTACCCCCGGTTGAGCAGTGGAACCCAGATTTTTGCGGCGATATAGATCTGCAAATAAAACAAGATGGCCAATGGTTTTATATGGGTACACCCATTGGCCGCCAAGCGCTGGTAAAGCTGTTTTCCGGAGTGCTGAAACGCGAAGAACAGGTTTACTTCCTGGTTACCCCAGTTGAAAAAGTGGGCATTCAGGTTGAGGATGTTCCTTTTATTATTACCCAGTGGCGCAACGAAGACGGTTATCTGGTACTCACCACCTCCCTTGATGACGAAGTCGTAGCGAGCCAGCAAAACCCTGTCGAACTCAGATATCACCCGGCACATGAAACCTGGTTGCCCTATGTTTTAATCAGACGTAACCTGTGGGCAAGGCTGCATCAGAATGTTCTTTACCAACTTACCGATCACAGTGAAGCACAGCAAACCCGTTGTCCGGTGACCGGAAAACAGGTATTACAGGTCAACAGTGGCGATTACGCCGCACAATTAGGTTATCTTTAATCCTTATTTCGCGCCCAGCGATTGAGTGTTTGTCAGTGTCCGAAAAACCCGCTAGCATGCCCTTTCAGGCCCTGGACTAAAGCTACAACCTCGCCATGAAATATACCCCGGGTATCACCCAAAAAGTGTTCGCTATAGCCGCCAGTGTATTGTTACTGTTGCTGCTTATCGCTGCCAATACCCATCACAAGATCCGCAGTGTTAATGCTGAAATCAATTACCTGGCCCGGTACATCATTCCCGTGGTGCAGCTGATTGACGATGCCACGATTGCCATGTTGGAACAGGAAATTCACGTCGAACGCATTTTGAGGTGGCAACAGCAACCCGTCCGGCAATCCCACTTAGTCGACGCAGAAAAGGCGCTGTGGCATCAACAATATAATCAGGCAGACAGGCTATTAGCAGAAGCTGTTAAGCAACTGACACTGGCAGACAACCGGGTACCGGCCTCCCTGCACACGGCACCCGACAGTGCGATTCTTCGCGCAGTAGAACAAATCAGAAGCGCAAACCAACGATACTATGCGCATACCAGGGCGTTGTTACAGGAAGACGCGCAAAATACCGCCAGCAGCGAAAAACACCTACCCGGGCAGACACTGAGTCAGGAAGAGAACGCCCTGAACCGGATCGCCGAAGATGCGCTCAGTCAATTGCAAAATTATGCCATAACCACTTCACAACGAGCACAACTACATCAGGAATCGGTACTGCTTCAACATACCCTGTTAACCCTTATCACCCTTATTACCGGGATGGTGTATGCCGCTATTCTGTCGAAAAAGTTAAGCAGGCCGGTCACTGAACTCAATCAACAAATAAACCATTTACTGGCGCAGGAACAGCTGTCCCAGGTACAGGCAAGAAGTCACGATGAGGTGGCCGTGCTGACTCAAAGGTTTAACCTGGCGCTCGATACCCTGCGCCGTGCAGAGCACCTTAAAGACGTGTTTGGCTTGTATCTGGATCCGCAATTGATTGAGCAATTAGAGCAACGCACCCTTGATTACAACGTTGCCGGCGAGCGTCAGTGTGTTACCGTGATTTTATCTAATCTGGAAGGCGTTGATGCACTTGCCAATAACCTCTCAGCGGAACAATTTATCAGGTTGCTCAATCAATACCTGGACATCCAATTGGGTATCAGTCGTGAGTTCCGCGGCATTCTCAATTTTTCGTTGACGGAGATTTTAAGCTTCTGGACTCATCCCTTTTCCGAGCAGCACACCCAAAACAACCTCGCCTGTCATATGCTGTTGTCTCAGTTAACAGGGGTTGCACAGTTCACTCAGATTGTGCAAAAGCAGTACCCAAACAGCGTTACTGATAATGCCATGCAGTTTCGCGCAGGCTTAGCCAGCGGTGAACTGGTTGTTGCTAACATGGGGCCCTCTGGAGCGCGCTCATTCACGGTAATCGGCGACGAAGTCAATGCCGCCAGCCGACTCAAGGGGGTTGCGCGATTTTTCAAAGTAAATCTGGTGCTCAGTGAGGATGTTGTCGGCTCTCTGGATGAGGCGTTCATCATACGACCATTAGGCTGGGTTAAAGTGCCAGGTAAAGATGACCCCATCAAAGTCTTTCATCTGATGGGCTATCGAAAAGACTACTCTCCCCACTCACTGGCGCAACTGGACAGTTATGTTGAAGGCTTGCGCTTATTCGAATCACGGCAACTCCCCGAGGCCACATCGCTGTTTCAGGAATATCTGACTTCTCAGCCTGAGGATATTGCCGCGAAAAAATACCTTGCGCTCTGCCAGCAGTGGCAAAACGGCCTGGACCCCCCTGCCGATACCTTCTATTGGGAGATAGCGCAAAAATGAAATCCAGACTCTATCTGCCACTAAGCCTTAAGATTTACGCGATCAGCCTGTTGATGTTGAGTTTTGTGTTAGTCGTTGCCATTGGTAACTATATGCGTATGACCACAGTCAAGGAGGAAGTCAGGGATATTGCACAGTTCATTTCGCCCATCAATAAACACATAACACAAATCTATATCCACACGTTAGAACAGGAAATTCTGTTTGAGCGGTTACTGAGGCTGAATCAGACCATACCAACTCCGCAGGGTGCCCTGGCGACAGAACAGCAGGCATTGCTTGTACGACAGGAACAAATCATGAAGCAAATTCATGAGACTCAGTCTCTGGCCGAGCAAGCCGCCTATGCTACGCGCATATTGCAAGATACGATTGCGCTGGCGCGCGTCACTCCGGATTTGCGCATGTTGGCTGAAGATCAATGGCAAATGCAAACCCTGTATCAGGAGATAATCAACGCGGTGCAATCGCGCGATAACCTCAGAAGTCAATTAATGACTGAACAGTTGCAACGCCATGAAACCCTGTTTAATCAGCGCATCGCCAGACTGCAGCACAATTTATTCGGGATCACCCAGGCCGGTATTCAAAAAATTCAGCGACAGGACGACAACCTGCTGACCTTCAATATAAGTATTTCAGTAGCGGCGCTGCTGGTTGGCATTATTGTCGCAGCCTATGCATCCAGACGGGTGACAGCTCCCCTCAAAGCCCTGATCCGGGGTTCAGATGAATTACTAAGAGAAAATTACCGCCACCAAATACCCGTGATCAGTAATGATGAAATCGGCGAACTGACCACCTCATTCAATCATTTAATGCAACAGGTGGAGACGAAAGAAACGCTGAGGGCCTCCATGCAGGAATACCTGGACCCCAGGGTTGTTAAACTGCTCACCGAACATCCCGAAGAGGTAAAAGGTGCGAGACACCATGCCAGTGTACTTTTCTCAGATATTGCACAATTCAGCAAACTCAGTGAGACCCTGTCACCGGAATCGTTAGTGGCTGTAATCAATGAATATTACAATCTCGCCGGTCAGGCCATATTGCAGATTGACGGCGTGGTGGACAAATACATCGGTGATGCCATTGTGGCTTTTTGGAGCCCCCCGTTTACGGAAAGCCAAAGCTGCGCCAGACTGGCATGTCGCGGGGCACTTAAACAGGTAGAACAACTACACCATTTGCGCCTTGCTCTGCCAAACTTAGTGGGTATTCGCAAAGGTTTACCCGATATTGACATTCGCATTGGTGTTGCCAGCGGCGAAATTATTGTCGGTAATATCGGCACCAAAACCAACCGCTCATTCACCATAATAGGCGCAGCCGTAGACATTGCTGAGCAACTGGAACAACTCAATAAACAACTGGGCACACATATTTTAGTGACCGAAAATACCCGCCAACAGGTCGGCACAGAATTTTTGTTTCGGCTCGCAGCTCAACTGGATTATGGCAGTACAGATGAAACCACAAATAAGCAGTTTGTATACCAGTTGTTGGGTTACAGGGATGCCTTTTCCGACGTTGAAATTAATCAGTTTGAAGACATTGACCAAATACTGAAACAACTATTTTTAAGCCCGGAGCAGCAACTTTTTAGCGCCCTGGAAACCTACCTGGAACACCATCCAGGGGATGCAATTGCACAGTTTCAGCGGCGTTCAATATCGTGCTAATTTGCTTTATTGGCGGCTAGTTGCTAACGTTGCGCAAATTCCTGTGTTGCTCAACGTGCTACTCAGACAACCCCAATCACCCCCCGGAGCTGTAAGTGTCGTTATCTTTACCAGGTGTAGTTCATACCTTATTTGGCTTATTGGCACTTATTCTGGCCATGGTACTCATTGCAAAGCACCAGCGGATTTTGCTCAATCATCCGATGGGGAAACTCTACGCACTGTTTACCGCGATCACTGCCGGCACTTCGCTGTTTATTTTTAATCATGGTGGACTCGACCCTGCTCATATACTGGCTGTTTTAACGTTAGCAGCGCTGCTGGGCGCGATTGTACTCTCTTTGTTTAAGGTGTTTGGCACCATCACCCCGTATGTGCAGTTGACCTTAATGAGTAGTACTTTATTGTTCCATCTCCTACCGGCGGCCACAGAAGTGCTGATGCGTTTCCCTGTCGATGAGCCATTAGTAGAAAATTTAGAAGATCCCTTGTTACATCAAACCTTTTTAGTCATTTTTATATTATTCTTGCTACTACTGATGTGGCAGATTGCCAAACTAAAAAAGAAAACGATTTATATACGCTAACCGCACTAAATTGGAGGTTCGGGTTTTGAAAAGTCGAATACTAAGCACGCTTATCAGCAGTGTTATCTTGCTTTGCAACACAGATGTGATGGCATCCACCTATATACACGCCGGGAAGATCATTCCGGCCAATTCCGATGAGATCCTATTTCGCTCCACGATTATCGTGGATAACAATAAAATTGTCGCCGTAGAAAGCGGTTATTCTACACCGGATTTCGACGACACCCTCATCGACCTGAAAGACGCCACCGTTATGCCTGGCTTGATGGATATGCATGTGCATATCTCTTCTCAACAGGGTCCTGGCGCTTACATTGAACGCTTTACCAAAAACGAAGCAGACTTCGCACTTAAAAGTGTTAAGTACGCAGAACTGACACTGATGTCCGGGTTCACCACAGTGCGTAATTTAGGCGATCGCTACAACGAATCGGTAGCCCTGAAACGCGCCATCAATGCCGGTGATATTGTCGGTCCGAGAATTTATACAGCGGCTAAAAGCATTGCAACAACTGGGGGACATGCTGATCCCAGTAACGGCAGTAATCAGGACATCATGGGCGATCCGGGTCCAAGAGAGGGTGTGATAAACGGCATTGCTGACGCCAGAAAAGCTGTCAGGCAACGTTATAAAGACGGCGCTGATCTGATAAAAATCACCGCTACCGGCGGTGTGTTAAGCCTGGCGAAAAACGGTCAAAACCCGCAGTTCATGGACGACGAGTTGCAGGCCATCGTTGCCACAGCCAAAGACTATGGTATGACTGTCGCGGTACATGCACACGGAAAAGAAGGCATGGAGCGGGCTATCCGGGCTGGCGTATCGTCTATCGAACACGGCACCTACATGGATGACACTACCATGGAGTTGATGAAGCAATACGGAACCTACTATGTACCCACGGTATTAGCCGGCAAATGGGTAGAAGAAAAAGCCCAAATCGATGGTTTCTTTCCGGATGTAGTACGCCCTAAAGCGGCAGCAATTGGTCCGCTGATTCAAAATACCTTCGGTAACGCGTTTCGGGCTGGCGTAAAAATCGCTTACGGTACAGATTCCGGTGTTTCTGCCCATGGCGACAACTGGCAGGAATTTGTCTATATGGTTGAGGCCGGAATGCCACCACTGGATGCCATTCGCAGTGCCACCTGGCACGGTGCAGCACTACTGAACGTCAGCGAACAATTGGGCTCCATCGAAGCCGGAAAGCTGGCGGATATCATTGCCGTATCCGGTGACCCACTTCGGGACATCAACGCTATGGGCAAGGTGATTTTTGTGATGAAAGACGGCAAAGTATTCAAACAACAAAATCCCTAAGGCATCATTTTAGCGCTCTGCAGCTCAGCAGAGCGCGCTTCTTTACATCGCCACCACTAGCAGATTGCCCCACATGGCCACCACCACAAAAAATGAAGCAAAAAACACCAGCATACGATGCAAAATATGGTTGTAGGTTATGTGAATAAAGGCGTGTACATAGCGCAGCACCACAAAAACCCAGGCTAAAATCAAACCCAATCCACTTTCAGCCTGCATCACAATATGCAAAATCGCGGCGGCGTAAAACAATACCGGCACTTCAAACTGATTGTTAAAATTGCGCCCGGTTTTAGCCACATATTCGGGCAATTCCTGGCCTTGCATCAACTTGTAGTATCTGGCTTTTACTTCTCCGGCTTTAACGCTTTTCATACGACTGGACAGGGTGAACAGTCCCACCAGCAGCGTCAACACCACCATAGCAAACATCGCGAACAACATGATTTAATCCTTATTTATTTTTTACTTCCGGCCACAGAATATTGTGTATCGCAAATTGGCGCAATCCTCACTTGTGATTCATAGTGTAAGTTAACATTTGATAACCTTCTGTGGAGTGCCCCATGCATAAGAGTTTTCATCGGTTTCCAAATGACTTTATGGGACGAGAATTTTATCTGTGGAGTTACGGTCACTACGGGCAACCCGTACTGGTGTTTCCCTCCTCATCCGGCATGGCACATGAATGGGAAGATGCCGGAATGATCAACCTGCTGGCGCCCTTGATCAATGACGGCAAAGTAAAGCTCTATTGTCCGGAAAGTAACGTAGCAAAAACATGGAATAGCAAACAAAGCCACCCGGCGGATTACATCAAAGCCCATCAGGCCTACGAACATTACATTATCAACCACATCGTGCCCTGGATATATCATGACTGCAGAATGGATAAACTTCCCCTGGTTACTACCGGTGTGAGTCTCGGGGCGTATTACGCGGTAAACCACACCTTAAAATATCCCCATATCTTTAACACCTGTTTTGCCATGAGTGGTCGTTATGAGATAACAGGTTTAACACATGGCTTTAGCAACGACGATATCTACTTCAACAACCCTATCGCCTACCTGTCCAACATGCACGGTGAGGTATTACAGCAGGTACAATCGCAATGTGAGTTTATCTTAACCTGCGGCCAGGGCGCTTACGAAGGCGGTTGTCTGGAAGAAACCGTGCAGTTAAGCGAAATTATGCGCCACAAAGGTCTCAATGTGGTGTGTGATATCTGGGGAGCCGAATCCATGCACGACTGGCCAGCCTGGAAACAACACATCATCAAACATTTTGGGCATGTTATTGGTTATTGATTTACGAGCCTGAAAAGTAAAACTGATTTTCGAACGAATTGAAGAGATTGACTACAGTGTTTATACATTAACACGAGAATCTTTAATAATTTAAGTAATCGAGGCAAAATATGCTGTGGCAGAACGCCAATGGAAACACTCATTGATGGAAAACTGGTTTGGGCTGAGAGGAATCTGAGCGCAAACTAATCTGACGAGACACCTAACCAAAAACTGGTATTCGTCAGATCAGATGCCGACTTCTACAAATTATTTACTGCAATTTCAGTATTCATTGCGTTTATAACTCAGCTATATGAGCCAGGGTTTCAGGGTGCCGCTGAACTAGCTTAAGAAGCGTTACAGCCTGACCATTTGGCACACTTCGACCTTGCTCCCAATTCTCCAGTGTACGGGAAGACGTGTGTAGAAGTTGAGCAAACACCCCACGAGACATATTAAACTGTTCTCGGATATTGACGATTTCATTAGGCGAGATTTTCAACTCGACAATTTCATCAACCTTGTGAGTTTTTAACGTTAACTTGCCTTCTGAATGCGCTTTAGCTTCAGTTAAAGCTGAACTTAGTTCGGCAAAAAGATTACGATTGCTCATGACACCACGCCTCCATAAAAGCTTTTAGCTGTTTCTTTTGATCTGCAGTTAAGTCTGACATTTCGTTTTTGCCATAAATGGTTAGCAAATAAAAACGTCTTCTTTCATCCAGATAATAATAAATGACACGCGAACCATCACGTTTACCTTTTCCTTTACTTGCCACTCGGACTTTACGCAAACCGCCAGTCCCCTGAATCACATCGCCTTATCTGGGATTTACCATCAAGTCAGCCTGAAAAAGTCTATACTCCTCCTCGCTGAGATAGATTTCCCGATACTTTGCAAAAATGGATGATTCGACAAATACGCTTTTCATTCTCACAAATGTACGTTAAGAGCGTATAGAACACAACACCCATACGCATTTAACGTACAGAGTGTTCAGAGAACCCGAATCAACTCAAAGATGCGATGGATTTATACTGATTTACCGAGTTTTCGGCATTTTTCTGGCCGGCAATATCTTCCCCATTTGTTCGCTCATTGGCTTGCTTAACCAGCTCTTCCAGCGCTTCTTTCAGTTTTTCCAGTTTGTCTTTAAGAAAACTCAGCTCTTTCTGTTGTGCCTGAGTGTGGGGTTTCTGATCACTCAGAGCGTCAATTGCGGATTCCGTTTTTTCAATTTCCTCTTTCAGCTCGTCCATTTTTTCCTGATCGATTCCCAGTCGATTGAGTGTAAGCCGTTCAAGCGCCTTTTCCAGAAAACTCTTTGGCTCCTCAGAAGCGGCAATTGATGTCCTGTCCGTTCCACTTTGGTTGCCATCCTGGGCAGATTTTTGCCTGCTTTCTGGTTGTGCCAAGGGATCGGTCAGCGGTGTTGTAGCGCCTTGCGCTGTTGCTGAATCTTGCCCGGCAGTCCTGCCATTGCCATACATGTTCTGCCATCGATCATAATCTGCCTGCGACACTATCATGGTGATAACTCCTTATTACCTGGTTGAGCCACGCTGTTGTGTTGTCGCTGATACTGCAGCATGTGTGCCAGACGAAGGCAGGACGAGAGCATGAATGTTAATTTAATGACTGTAGTGTCCAGAAATTAATAAATTTCATTGAGAGATAAAGCAAAACAGATTCCTTTACAGGTTCGATTACGCCAATATTTGTTCGGAGTGCTTAACCTAATCTCCCTTTACGCGCAATAAACTGCGACATCAGTTAAAACAACGATGAGCGGTATCAGGGATGATACCTCAATCAATGCCCAGCACAGGGATGTGCTGTCATTGATGGTCGTCGTTGTACTGATGGCGAAGTTTATGTTGTTGCGCGTCAGGGGCTGCGGGGGATTCTTAAGGGGGGCGCAGCCCGGTCACCTTAAGGCGCAGTCGGCGCCCCGACAATGGTTTCAATCAAATGATAGCGGTTGAACTAAACAGCGGAGCCGAAAAAAGTCTGCCTTGGAGCCTGTAAATAGGTTGAGTGGTTCAGTATCGATGAATTAAGACTTAACCAAAATAATTGGTATCAGACTTTGGTTAGGTTTAGCCGCTCTGTCGAGTTGCCGCTGATACTGCAGCATGAGTACCAGACGAAGGAGATAAATAGAATGAAATTCATATTTATTAGCTGCATACGTATTCATTTGATTATTTTATTTACCTATTCTTAACTACACCCTTGTTAATTAATTGTTAACAATCGAATAGGTGAACATACACCTAAAAGTGCACAACAGGGGCCCTTCCATTTTGGAAATGCTTTAACAGCGGTGCAACGCCGCTGTACCGGTTCGGGATAACCTGCCCCTGAGATACTAATAAAAAGAGAATTAGACGAGAAAGATCCTTGTATTCAATTGAATACGAGTCAGCCTCCTTGTGCCTGCATAAAACCAATAACCATTAATCACACACTGATGTTCTCGCATCAGAAACAACAAGTAACAGGAATCTCATATGAACTGGAAAATTATTTCAGTCGGCTGCAGCCTGGTGTTATCTGGTCACGCCTATGCAGACTGGTTTTTTCGTGGCACAGCCAATAACTGGAATGCCACCGAACTCAGCGCCCAGGGTAATAACCAATATTCCACCTGCCAGAGCTTTGGCTCCGGTGATGCCGGAGGTGGGCCACGCTTTAAAATCGACCGATTTGGAGACTGGCAGGAAAGCTACCCTGGCGCAGATGTGCAGGTAAATAGCAACCAAAGTTATCAAATTAACTTTGATGCCATCAGCAAAAATATCAACACCACCGCCGTCGCAGATTGCAACAACCAGCCGGGTTTCAGCCAGCAGTTTGCTCAGCTGTTTTTCAGGGGCACAGCAAACAACTGGAATGCGGATGCCATGGCTCTGGTGGACAATAATACCTGGCAGTTAGATGTGGCCTTTGACGGTCAGACCAATCAGCGCTTTAAACTGGATGTTCAGGGAGACTGGTCACAAAACTACGGCGACAGCAACAGTGATAACATCCTGGAATCATCCGGTGGCGACATCTATGTACAGGGTGTTGCCACTTACCGTATCACAGTAAACGATGCCACTCTTGCCTACTCGGTAGTCCCCATCACTTCCTCTAATCTGCTCCCCGTAGCGGTTATTTCACCTGGGGGCAGCATCTCAGTGGCGGTAAATGATAACCTGGAACTGAGCGGTTTAGATTCATCCGATCAAGATGGCATTATCAGCCAATACAGCTGGAGCACTGGCGAGACGACTGAGTCCATCAGCATTGATACCTCCACACCGGGTAGTTTCAGCGTACAGCTGACAGTCACCGATGATCAGGGCGGTTCGGATACGGACACGGTAACTATTAACGTATCAGAAGTAAGCGGCGACAGCTGGTATTTCCGGGGTACGCCTAACAACTGGGCAACCACGGTCATGACCACGTCCGATGGCCTGGTGTTTTGCACCCAACAATCCTTTGCCGCCAACAATCCCAGATTTAAAGTTGATCATTATGGCGACTGGACTGAGAGCTATCCAGGCAGCGATTATCTGGTAAATCCCAACAGCACCTATGACATCTGTTTTGACACTAGTGATAGCAGCATCGATGCCACAGAAGTTGTTGGCACTGATACCCAGCCGCCGGTAGCAACGGCCACCCCATCGGCGGGTTCCTACCAGGATACTCAATCGATAACACTGGCTATCACAGATAACCAGGACAGCACACCACAACTTTATTACACCACGGATGGCAGCACGCCCACCAGCAGCTCAGCGTTATATTCCGGACAGAACATCACAGCGTCAGATGTCGGAACAGGCACAGATTTGGTGATCAAAACTCTGGCAGTTGATGCGGATAATAATCAACAGATACAGACCTTCAGTTATCAGATAGGCGCCTTGCCGGACAGTGGCGATTTTCGTAGCGAAACCATCTACTTTGTCATGACTGCGCGCTTTTACGATGGTGACACTAGCAACAACTACTACAACCGGGATCGCATAAAAGCAGGCGACCCACACTGGCGCGGCGATTTTAAAGGTCTGATCCAGCAACTGGATTACATCAAAGATCTGGGGTTTACCGCCATCTGGGTAACCCCACCAGTTGAGAATCGTTCTGGCCTGGATTACCACGGCTATCATGCCTATGACTTTTACCAGGTAGATCCTCGACTGGAATCACCCGATGCCAGTTATCAGGACTTTATCAATGCCGCTCACAGCAAAGGACTGAAAGTAGTACAGGATGTGGTGGTAAATCACTCTGGTCAATATGGTTTGCGCGGCGAGGTCTGGATTGATCACTTACCCATTAAATACTATGTCCCGACAGGCGCAGAGCAAGGTGATGTGGATAACGGCCCCTATCAGGGCAATCTGGGAGATTATAACCGCCTGAATCGCGATGATAACGACAACCCGGTGGCCCCGCAGTGGTTCCGGGATCGCCATAATTCAGATCCCGATGGACTGGTGCCCCTGGTGGACCCTAAAACCGGTGTCACAGTTCCCAGTCCGGGTTACGATGCCAATCGCTTTTTCGGTATCGATGCTCAGGGATTAGATCCCAATTGGTATCACCTGGATGGCTTTATGGCCGGCGGAGACTGGGAAAACCCCACCGCATTGCAGAAAAAGCACATGGCTGGCGATACCATTGACCTGGCTACCGGCAACCAAAACGTTAAAGATTATCTCAATGGTGCGATTCAGATGTATCTGGATATGGGCGTGGACGCCATTCGTCTGGATACAGTAAAGCACGTTGAGCGCGATGAACTACTGACCTACATATACAACTGGCAAAGCCATAAACCCGGTCTGTTTGTATTTGGTGAAAACCTGGTAAAAGGCACCGGATGGGGTTCAGAAATCGCGAATGACAATGCTTCTGCGATCATCCGTCCCTGGTGGTATACCCGTACCACGCAGGACCCGGCTAATCCCAATGGCGGTGGCGATTCAGGTTTAGCCGTACTGGACTTTTCGCTGTTCTCCACCTTCAGAGACAATGTCACCCGCGGTAATCTTAGCGGCGTTGGCGGGATATTCAGCATGGACTGGATCTATGGTGATGCCACCAAGCTGGTGACCTTTTTCCAAAACCATGATGTTGGCCCAGACAACGACTTCAAATATCGCTTTGGAGGTGACCAGGCCCACGCCGCATTGGTTTATAACCTGCTGTGGACGGTACGCGGCATACCTTCACTGTATTACGGCGAAGAAATCATGTTTCAGGCTGGCCTGCCGCAAGACATCGCCAGTGCGAATGACACTATAGACCAAACCGGCCGGGCCTATTTTGGTCCTCACCTGGACGATCTCAGTACCACGCAGTCCCATCCTTTGTATCAACACATCAAGCGTCTCAATCAGATCCGCAAAGGGATCCCGGCACTGCAAAAAGCCCCGATGAGTCAGGTGAATGAATGGAGCGCAGGTATGAGTTTTGTCCGCGATTTATCTTCTGAAGGCAGTTATGCAGTGGTGGGCCTGGCGGCTTCATCACCACAAAACATCACCGTCTCAGGAATACAAAACGGCACCTACACGGATGTTGTGAGCGGCACCAGCCTCTCAACCAGTAACGGCAGCCTGCAATTCTCAGTACCGGCTTATTCAGCGCGGATCTGGGTGTTAAATGGCCCTGGTAAAATTGGCAGCGACGGCCTGTATCTGAAATAACCCACTCGCCCCGACAGTGCTACTGGCACTATCGGGGCTAACCTATGAGCAAACAACAATGAACAAACTCACTTTTTTCATGCTGCTAAGTGCAGTGTCCGGCAGTGTTAGTGCCGACTGGTATTTCCGCGGTACACCCAATAACTGGAACACCACGGCTTTGACGGACCAGGGCAACAATATTTTCACCACCTGCCAAAGCTTCGACGCTGGTGATGCCAGTGGTGGCCCCAGATTTAAAATAGACCGTTATGGCGACTGGGGCGAAAACTACCCCACCAGCGATTATACTGTCGCCGGTCAGTCCAGCTACCACATTGAGTTTAACGCCACCAGCAAAGCCATTGCAGCAAACCCGGTAAGCAGTTGCACCGGCTCCGGATACAGCAGCAATTTTACGCAGCTGTATTTTCGGGGCACCGCTAATGGATGGGGAACCTCTGCCATGCAATTGGTGGCGGATAATACCTGGCAAACCCAGGTGGTTTTTGACGGTCAGGCCAATCAGCGCTTTAAACTGGATATTTCCGGCGACTGGTCACAAAATTATGGCGACAGTGACAGCAATGGTGTTCTCGAGCTAAGTGGCGCAGATATTTATACTTCGGTAAATGGTAGCTACCTGGTCACGGTCAACGACCAAACCCTGGCATACAGCCTGTCAGAAGCCAGCACCTGTAGTCAAAACTGTGCACAGCCGGTGGACTTTTTAGGCGCCGAATACAGCCCGACACAAACGGTGTTTTCCATCTGGTCACCGGATCACAGCGACGTTAAAGTGCAGGTAAACGGCCAGCTATACCCGCTTACGCTTGTGTCCAACTTCAATGGATACAGCGATGTTTACCAGGTAACCGTCAGCGGTGATCTACATTTGGCCGAATATACCTTTCTTATCAATGGCATTGAGGTCAGAGATCCTTACGGAAAGATGATTGAACCACAAAGCCACACCAATATCGTTTTGGATATGTCCCGATTACAGCCAGATGGGGGTTGGGCAGGCGCTCCGACATTAGTTGAGCGAGAAGATACCGTAATCTATGAAGTGCATGTCAGAGACTTCACCATCGACAGTAGCTCTGGTGTTGATGCCAATAAAAAAGGCAAGTATCTGGGCATGGTGCAATCCGGCACCGAGTTCAACGGCTTAAAAACCGGTATCGATCATCTGAAAGAACTGGGCGTTACCCACGTTCAGCTGTTACCGGTTTACGACTTTGCCACCTGTGATGGATTGCCGGACAGCAATGATTGTTACAACTGGGGCTACGATCCACGCAACTACAACATTCCCGAAGAGCGTTATTCTCTGACCCCAACTGACTACGAAAACCGGGTCAAAGAGTTTAAAAACATGATCAACGAATTTCACAAAGCGGGTATCCGGGTCATTATGGACGTGGTGTACAACCACACCTACGGCAATGAAATGTTTGAGAACATCAGCAACCAGTACTTCTATCATCAGAATCTGGTGGTGGGCAATACCATTGATGACGGTGTGCCTATGGTAAACCGTATGATTCGTGACTCGCTGGAATACTGGGCCACTGAATACAAAATTGATGGTTTTCGCTTTGATTTAGTGGGCGTGTTTAGCTATCAGAACTTTGGCGACTGGGGCGAGCATCTGGAATCCGTTCTGCCCGGTCGAAATATCCTGATGTATGGCGAACCCTGGCCAGGCTGTTTTGGTTGTGTTGATGAACGGGAAGACTCCAGAGTCAGATTGGGCACCATAGGCCGGGTACACGATTCTCATGTGGGCGTGTTTAATCCCAAGTTTCGGGAAGCCATCAAGGGGCAGAATGATAACGGTGATTGTAATTCCGGAGATTGTTACGCCTTCAACGCCAATCCCGACACCTGGCGTATCGAAGTGGGCAGTCGCGGAGCGATTCGCTTCAATAAGGATGCCAATGCAGTAATTGACACCTGGGATGCCATGTTTGCCATGGATCCGGAACAAAGCATCAACTATGTGTCAGCCCACGACAACCTCACCTTGCGGGACAAAATTCTGGAATGGGCGACACTCAATGGCGTTTCCCATAGCTCAGCCTATTTAAAACGCATTCAGAATTTTGCTAACGGCATTGTGCTTACCAGTCAGGGGATCCCGTTTTTGCACGGCGGCGTGGAAATGCTGCGAGACAAACAGGGAGTTCACAACAGCTACAATGCCGGAGATGCCATCAACAAATATCAATGGCAATGGAAACAGGATCATCAGGATATCGTAGATTATTACGCCAGTGTGATCAGTATGCGCAATGCCCATCCGGGTTTCAGAATGAACACCTGGGATGAAGTGAACAATCACATCACGACAACCCTGCCCCGCTACGGCGTTGTCGTGAATCACATTGATGCTCAGGCCAATGGCGACAGCTGGTCTGAAATACTGGTGATTTACAACAGTGCTGATAATTACAGCTACAGTTTACCGGCTGGCAACTGGCAGGTCGCTATGCAAAATGGTGAAGGCTATCAGGCCAATGGCCCGGTGGTTTCAGGAAGTATTGTGGCCCAGGGAACGGCCGTGACGGTATTGTTTAAATAATAACTCTGAGCATTATCAAAGATATGCAGCAGGCCTTCCTATGGGAGGCCTGCCAGCAAATCAGATCTTATCGGGCCTGAATAAAGTCACGCACATCCGTTAAGAACTGTTGAAAGCTGGGATGATGAATATACATCATATGGCCCGCTTCATAGTATTTGTAAGTTACCCGCTGAGGGTCAATGCCGTTGCGGTCCAGGGCGTATTCGGCCCCCAACAATGGCGTTGCAAAGTCGTAATATCCGGCTGCGTTAAACACTCTCAAATCTTTATTGCCACGCATTGCCTTGCCAATGTAGGGAGCAACATTGAGGTACGGCTGGCGCTTGCCTTCACCCTGCAATGACCAGTTCCATTGAGTAACGCCTCCGATAATGGTGTATTCGCGCTCAGGATTAAACTGCAATCCCTCCCGCACCCAGTGATTTAGTGCCGCCGTGTAACTGCCATCTATGCCGTAAAATGAAGGATCGGTTTCCGGGTATTCACCGGCATCATCGTACTCAACACCTTTGAAACGACTGTCCAGCCGCCCCAAAGCAAGCCCCTCATCACGCAACAACTCTTTGTTAAAGCGCTGATAATTGACTCTGAGATTGGTCCGTTCCAGATAAGATTCTGATAGTCCGGTAAACTGAGCCAGCTTGCTTCGGATATTATCCCGTTGCTCGCCCTGCAAGGAAGAGCCAAGTAATAATGCGGGCGCATACTCTCTTAAGGCAAAATTACGGGCGGCATCGACCCATTGCACCAGCGAAAGGTTAGTTTCCACCTGTTTGTGATACCAGGCCGTGGCGGCCATTGTCGGCAACTGCACCATATATGGCAGTTCATTACCCTGGTCGTAGGTATCAATAGTAAAATCCAGGATTGTTGATATCAGAAGAATACCGTTAATGGAAACATCGTCCCAACGCCCTTCCAGTTCTTCAATTAACGCGGCTGAACGGGTTGTCCCGTAACTTTCACCGCCAATGTATTTGGGACTGTTCCAACGACCATTTTCTCTTAACCAAATGCGAATAAACTGCGCGATGGATTTAGCATCTTCTTTTACGCCCCAATAGTCTTTTGTTTCGCCTTTGCCCACAACCCGACTAAATCCGGTTCCAACCGGATCAATAAACACCAGATCAGTTACGTCCAACACAGTGTCCGGGTTGTCCTGCAAATTAAAAGGGGCAGCACCATCATCTTCAGCATCACTGGGAATAACGATTTTCTTTGGGCCAAATACGCCCATGTGCAGCCACACGGAAGCCGATCCCGGACCACCGTTAAAGATAAAGGCAACCGGGCGCTTAGACGTATCTTTCACGTCATCTTTCACGTAACTGACTGAAAATATCTGGGCGGTAACGTCACCCTCTTTGTTCTTTAACGGGGTTTCACCAGCGGTCGCTGTATAGTCCATACGTACGCCGTTAAACTTCCCCTGATGCTGAGTAACAGAGACGACGGGGTCAGGTATTGTTTTTTGCTCACTTTCACCGGCAAAAATGGTATTTGCCTGCAGGCTACCTAACGCTATCAGCAGCATGCACCACAAGTTTGTTTTCCGTTTCATTTATTCGCCTTTTCGTTATATTTTTTAAAACTTTGATTAGCTCCGCGACTATAATAGTTGTACGGTTTCAGGCAATAGCATTGCTGTTAATGTCCTGATTTTTGCGATAAACAGCATATCCTCAGGGCGTGTTTCAGACGTCATCAACAGCAATAAAAAAACCGTCATCACCTTGCTTTTGATAGCTGGGCAATACCATGCGACCATTAAAGGGAGCCCGCACCTCATCGCCTTTGTCATTGGCCAGCAATTGTTGCTGCGCGATCACCTGCAGGTTTTCAAAGCCTGGCAACATCTCAAAAAAGCCCTGATGCGCAATGTGATAACGGTATTTCACCCGGGTAAAGATCTGAGCTGCGCCTTGTGTGTGAAAACGTAAAAAAGCATCGGCATCGCGGTACCGCTCGGGATTGATCAGGCAGCCAGTTACCCGTAAAAAACAGGCCAGCGCGTTTTCTCCCACCACCTGCGTTATTTCGGCATTGTGCTGACCGCATTCCACCACTATGGTACTGGTCACTTTGTCAGCATAATAAGCGGTTAATGTACCGGGTAAAATTTCCACAAGATCAGCGATGGCCGGCAGTGGCAATTGCTGGGCAAGCTGTTCATTGTTTTGAGTATGCGGAAAACAGGTAAAAGGTGTGCCATGACCAGACATAGAATGCATGTCCAGCAAATACACTTCCTGGTCTTTAGGATGCGCATCGATAAAGCCATTAATATGATCGATAAGATGTCGCGCTTCGTGCCATTCGGGCACATCTGAATGGGCGGCATTGAGGTAGTCAGACACAAAAAATCGGTTGAGATCCCGCTCAATAAATCGCTCATTGCGATTTGCGGCGATAAGATTTCCGGTTATCCCGACAATTTTACCAATAAAATCTGTTGCTTTTAGTGTGACGGCCAATCGTTCCATGGCCCGAAAACCAACGTGCTCGTTACCATGAAGTGCGGCAACCACTATAATCAAGGGGCCTGGCTGACCGCTATCTAATTCCGCGAAAACCCGTTCCAAAAAAACTCCAACATATCCAACATCATCCTCTGTGAAGATGGGAGTTTATCAGTAAACGACCTGCAATAGCTGAAAAAATAGCTTAATCACTTTTTACAGATGTGGCTTCCGGCGGAGCAAGAAACTGGCTGACAATTAACAGCAACAAACCAGACACGTATTCCGGATGGATGATCAAGCTGATACCTTGTCCAAACGCTGCCCAACTGGCTCTGGCAATCAGCAGAATCGCAACAAGTAGGCAGCAAACAAATGCCACTTTGCGGGCAATCAATTTTGTGTTTTTCATATCTTTCCCTGATGTTCAAACTGCTGCCATCATACCGTGACAGATGAAAAAATGAACCGGAAAAAAGTCCAGTTTTTCACCGGACTGTCAACCGTACCGGGTTGTGTTGTTCAACCGCCCTTTTCTAACCACTTGGAAAATTCATCCATCAATTCCGCTTCGGTCAACATGCCCACCAGGCCGTCTTTCGACAACACAGGTAAACACCCCACTTTATGGGTGCGCATCAGATACATTGCCTCGTCAATGGTATGGGTGGGCGTAATAGTAATAGGCTCTTTACTCATCACTTCCTGTACCGGCACAAGATGCACATCACCGCGGGCGGCGTATTTGCCATAAATCTGCAGAATACTGCGATAGGACACAACGCCGATCAGCTTGCCGTTGTCTTCCACTGCAACATGGCGAATATGATTCCAGTGCATGATCTTCGCTGCTAAATCAATGAGGTCATCAGGGTGCACGGTAAAGATGTCGGTAGACATCACCTGTTCCACCAGCTGGTTATGTTGCTTGATGGCGCTAATCTCAGGTGGCGTAATGTCGTTCCAGGTGTGCACCGGGTCGCCGGATGATTGCCGGTTCAGCATAGATGCGGTCAGTACCCGGCAGGCGTTTTCTTTTTTCAGCCCCTTATCCAGAATGGTGTTGTAATTGCGCAACATCCAGATGGCACCATTTTGGTTGTGTCTGGTGCGCTCTTCGATCACGCCCAAATATCTGTCGATATCGCCGGAATCAATGCCCCTGTCTCTCAGGCCTTCTTTCGCCAATGGCAACAGCTCCTGCAACACCAGATCTTCAAATCCGTATTTTTTGCCTTTAAACCAGTGAAAGTCCGTGTCCATTGAATGCTTGGCGGCATTGTTGAAATTCAGTTTGGCATCGGAGAAATCCATACATTTAGAGATGTCCCCGACTTCCTTGCTGTAGCCACACAACAGCCCCAGATAAAAGGCACTGTTTGCCATGGTATCCAGCGGTGTTGGCCCTGCCGGTAATATCCGGTTTTCTATGCGCAAATGTGGCTTGCCATTGCTGATCCCGTAACAGGCGCGATTCCAGCGATAAACGGTGCCGTTGTGCAGACACAATGCCTGTAATTTAGGGACTTCACCGCGCTCCAGCGCATCGAACGGATCGCAATCAATATCCTGTGCAAACAGCACCCGAAAGCGGGCAATGTCTTCCTGAAACAATTCCAGCACCGATTCTTTAACCCAATGATTGCCAAACCAGACTCTGGGTTCCTGCTCGCGATTGGCTTTGTTGGCGGAGCGGGTATCGATTGCCTGTTGGAACAGGGCGATTCGGGTTTCATGCCACAACCGTTTGCCCATCAATATGGGGCTGTTTGCCGCCAGTGCCAGCAAGGGGCCGCTGATGGCCTGGGCAATATTGTAATAGGTGGCAAAATCTTCCGGTGTTACCTGAAAATGCAATTGAAAACTGGTATTACAGGCTTCGATAAGGACATTGTCGTGGGTGAACATCAATTCATCCAGGCCTTCAATATTCAGACGGCTGTCTTCACCGCGCATACCGCAAAGCACCTCATTTATCATGCGATAGCGGGGTTTAGGGGTAATGTTGTTGAGATTGAGGTCAGACTTGCTGATGGTGGGTAAAATACCGGTCTGGGCAACATAAGCGCCCATTTCATTGGCTTTATCACGGATTTTTTGGGTCAGATCTTTAAGCTGGGTCTCAATGCGTCTGAGACTCAGCGCATCAAACTCTTGCGGATCCAGGTTGGCCTCCAGATTAAATAAGGCTAACTCTGGCGTAAAATAGTCCGAATCCAGCGCGGTCAATAAATCATGCCCCACCGATGCCGGGCGCATATGAGAATCAACCAGGAAAAATTCCTGCTCCGCACCAATCCGACTTTTGTCCTTTTCGAACATGTCGTTTTCCAGCATTTGTTCCAGCGCCTGGATATCCCTGAGCAAATGCCGCATAAACAAACGAATCGCATCTGCGGAACGATTTATACTGACTTCATGCTGGCCCATCCCAGCCTCCTTGTTTCTCTGATTTTAATGCGTACCAAATACTTAACAGCAATCATTGGTTGTGTTTTCTCAGGCCTCAGCACTCGCTTAAAAAGGCGCCGCACAACAACAAAGGTAATTTGACTATACGCACAATTTTTTCATTTGTTAACGCTTTTTTAACGGGGCAATCCCTTACAGTTTAAAGGCTGCAGCGACATTCAGTTTACGTAAAGGGAAACTGTCGTCACCAGTCCATGATTATTATTTGCACAGTCAGTACCACAAATCCGGTTTGCAGTTTGCTATCCCCCTAAATAGCGTCTACACCTTTATCGAATAACCACAGCCACGGTGAGCAGGATATGACCCATAAAAAATTAGGACTCTTGTTAGGCGATGAGGAAGACTGGCCCAACGCGTTCGAAGGACTCTCGCGCTGGATGGGGCAAAAGTGTAACTGGCAGGGTAAGGAAACCGCAATCGACGTTGAACGGGTGCGTATACATCCTTTTAGCCTGCAACACGGTACCAGTTACAATCTGGTCATAGACCGACTGGCGTATTGGCACTTTACGCCCAGAGAGTGGCTGAAAAAAGCCGCGCTGATGAACGACCTGTACCTGCTCAACAATCCGTTTACCTTTCAGAGTATGGAAAAACACAGTGCCTACTGCACCATGATGCGGCTGGGCTTTAATGTCCCTGAAACCTGGTTTTTACCCCCCAAAGTGGGTCCGGATAACAAGAAATACACGGCCACCGCCGCCCGTTATCACGATCTGTTTGATTTACCAGAGATTGCCCGAAATATCGGTTATCCGATATTTATGAAGCCCTTCGATGGCGGAGGCTGGCGCGGGGTTACCCGGGTGGATAACGAAGAGGAATTGATGGCGGCATATCACGCATCAGAGAAAGAGTTGATGCACATTCAAAAAGGGCTGGATAATTTTGATGTGTTTGTGCGCTGCCTGGGTATTGGTCCCGATGTGCGCAGCTTCAAATACGACCCGGCGCAACCACAACATCTGCGCTATGTGTTGACGGATAAGGTGGTGGATGATGACACCAATGAGGAAGCGCTGCTCACCACCAAAGTGATCAACGCCTTTTTCCGCTGGGACTTTAATTCCTGTGAAGCCATATACAAAGACGGGCAACTCTGGCCGATGGATTTTGCCAATGCCTGCCCGGATATCGCCCTCACCAGCCTGCATTATTATTTTCCCTGGGCGATTTCATCATTGTACGCCTGGTCTATGTTCTGCATCGCCACTGAGCGGCCGATGCATGTCACTATGGATATTAAACCCTATTACGAGATTGCCGACTCAGAGCGCAGTTTCAAAGAGAAACTGCGGGAATATGCCAAACTGGCGGATCAACACCTGGAAACCGAGCGCTATTGGGAGTTTCGTCACAGTGCGCTTAAGGATCTCGACGAAGTCATGTGGCATTTTACCCGCTCCGGGGAATTTGATCAGATTATCGTATCCACGGTGCAGCAGACATTTCCAGCACATGAACAGGAGCAATTTATTTCTCACTACCGACAATTGATACAACAATGGATCAATGACAATCATCGCTAAATGACATTTGAGTGCTTGGTTCGGCGCTGATTATCAGTATGATGCAATACACAATCAATAAGAAACCGCATAGCTTAATGACAGCCACCAGCACCATTAATTTTGCCGTCGAGGCCGAACACCCGGGGCCTGCACTCTGGGTAACCGGTAATCACCACAGTATTGGCAACTGGCAACCGGAAGGTTTACCACTGCACAATCACAATGGCATCTGGAAAAATAGCCTGAAAGTACCCAGGGGCACCGGCCTGGAATTCAAGATCACCGACGGTACCTGGGAAAATGAAGCCATTCTTAACGAAATTGCCGCAAAACAGAACTTTCGGGTAGTAGCCAATGACGATATGGAACTACACTTATCGGTAAATCATTGGCACAACAATCCGCCTCCTATGCAGGATCACATACTCGGCAAGGTAGATTATCTGGGGCATATCAGCGGCAAGGGCTTTCGCGAGCGGGAAGTGATTGTCTGGCTGCCCACCGCTTATTTAAACAACCCCACCAGGAAGTTCCCGGTGTTGTATATGCACGATGGGCAAAACCTGGTGGACCCCAATACCGCATTTTTACACAGCGATTGGCGCATGGATGAAACCATTGAATCGTTAGCCGCTCAGGGGCAAATCACACCACCGATTATAGTCGGCCTGTACAACACCGAAGACAGACTGGAAGAATACGCCGACAACCAGAAAGGCCGGGACTACCTGCGGTTTATCGTAGAAGAAATAAAGCCCATGATTGACGCCAGCTATCGCACGCTAAAAAGCAAAAAGCACACAGCGGTTATGGGTTCATCCATGGGTGGACTCATTTCCTTTTTAGCTGCCTGGTATTATCCATCTGTATTTGGTCATGCCGCCTGCCTGTCACCGCTATTTTGGGGCAAAACCACGGTTGTAGTGAACGCCTGGCAAATGGTAAAGGCGAACCCAAAACACAAGCTCAATGCCCGCTTGTATCTGGACAACGGCACACAAGATTTAGAGCGCAAACTGATGCCCGGCTGTCTGAACATGCTTAAAGTGTTGCAGGAACGTGGCTATCGGGAAGGAAATAATCTAATGTGGTTTAAAGAAGAAGGCGCATGGCATAACGAAGCGGCCTGGGCAAAACGCGTCTGGCGACCGCTCACGTTTATGTTCGGCAAACACAAATAACACAAGGTCTAACCGGAACCTGAGGGGTTACAATGAATTTTATTTTTCTGTCTCCGCAATTTCCACCTAACTATTATTTATTCTGCGAAGGCCTTAAAAAACGCGGCGTCAATGTGATCGGTTTATCGGATGCGCCGTTTGAAAGTCTACCACCTCAGTTGGTAGCCAACCTGTCAGATTACTATAAGGTCAGTTCGCTGGAAAAATACGACGAGGTTTATCGCGCCGTTGCCGCCCTCATTCACAAACATGGCCGCATTCACCAGATTAACGCTCACAATGAGCACTGGCTGGAACTGGAAGCTCATTTAAGAACCGATTTTAATATACCTGGCATCAATCAAAGCATACTGCCGGATGTCAAAAATAAATCTGATATGAAACGCCGTTTCAGGCAGGCTGGCTGCTCCGTTGTTGAAGGGGCGGTAGTGGCCAGTGCAGCACAGGCCCATGCGTTCGTGGAAAAATTTGGCTATCCCCTGGTGGCCAAACCGGATAAAGGTGTGGGCGCATCGGGCACCTATCGAATCAGTAATCACGGCGATCTGGAAGAATTTTTGCGTATCAAAGGCGATGCAATCTTCTTTTTTGAAGAATTTGTAGAAGGCGATATTTATACCTTTGATGGCATGGTGGACTACAATGGCAATCCACTGTTTTTAATGTCCTGCACCTATTCCTCTGGGGTAATGGATATCGTTAATAAAGATCTGGACATTTACTACTATTACGATCGCCAGATACCCGACGACCTCATTGTCGAAGGCAAAAAAGTGCTGCAGGAATACGACCTCAGAATGCAGTTTTTCCACTTTGAGTTTTTCCGGCGCTACAAAGACAATAAGTTAATTTGTCTGGAAGTAAACATGCGCCCGCCCGGTGGACGGGCGATGGATATGTTTAACTTCGCCATGGATGCAAATCTCTATGATGAATGGGCTAATGCCCTGTGTCATAACGCCCCCACGCAACACCTGAGCATTAATCATTATTGTGCTTATGTGGGTCGCAAGCATCACTATCAATATTCACTAAGTCACCAGGACATTCAGCAAAAATTTGGCCACCTGATCCGCTATCAGGGCGATGTCCCTCAGGTATTTTCTCGCGCTATGGGACAGTACTGCTATATTTTCTGTTGTCATGAAAAAGAAGAAATGCTGGCCATTTGTCACACCATGTTAGAGAAGGTTTAAGCATCATGCATATTGAATATCACAAGTGGTACAGCGAACGACTTGGCCGGGAAATGGAACTCAAGGTATATGGCCATTATGGTAAACCGGTGTTGGTATTTCCCAGCTCTGGCGGGCGATTTCACGAATTTGAAGATTTCAAAATGATTGCTGCTGCCTCGGAGTTTATCAACAACGGCGAGGTTAAGTTCATCTGCATTGACAGCATAGACAAAGACACCTGGCTGAATAAGCAAGCCAGCGATGAGCACATCGGTGGCCGACATGAAGCATTTCATCGCTACGTGACCGACGAAGTTGTGCCCTTTATCTGGCAACTATGCGGCGGCAAAATTGCCATCGCCACCCACGGCTGCAGTTTGGGCGCTTATCATGCTGCAAATTTCTTTTTCAAAGAGCCGGGGATTTTTGATGCGGTGCTGGCATTCAGCGGTGTGTACAACATCAAAAAAGTGCTGGGGCGCAATTACGGCACCGAACAACTTTATTTCAATTCTCCGCTGGATTATCTGCCCAATATGAACGACCCCTGGTACCTGGGCAAATACCAGAACAGTAAAATCATCATTTGTGTCGGCCAGGGAGCCTGGGAAGATGAAATGATGGATGATACCGCTACAATGAAATCAATTCTGGCGGCAAAACAGGTAGATGCCTGGGTGGATTTTTGGGGTCATGATGTTGACCACGACTGGCCCTGGTGGCGCAAACAACTTGTGCACTTTTTACCGCATATCATCAAATGAAAGGCCATGAAGAAATGCCATTTATCAACGCAACACAAGCGTAAGGAGAGCCAAAAGTGAAAGGTGTGGTTTTTACCGAGTTCATGGATATGGTGGAAGAGGTATTCTCAGATGAAGTACTGGATGACATTATCGATGCTGCAGAACTCCCCAATGATGGAGCCTACACCACCGTAGGGACTTATGATCATGAAGAAATTGTGCGCCTGGTGGTGGCCCTGAGCGAACAAACCAACATCGCTGTACCTGAGTTATTGGAAGCGTTTGGCAATCACCTGCTGGGCCAGTTTGTGAAAGGCTATCCACAGTTCTTTGCTGACGCCAGAGACGCATTTGACTTTTTGTCCAACATTGACGGCTACATTCACGTCGAAGTATTAAAACTTTATCCGGATGCAGAGCTTCCTAAGTTTTTTCATGAACAGCTATCGGACACGCATCTGCGAATGTATTACCAGTCTTCCCGGCACTTTGAAGATCTGGCGGTTGGCCTGATTAAAGGTACACTGGCCCATTTTCAGGTGCAGGGTAATGTGACTAAATCAGAATCTCAATGGCAGGGACAGGCAGCCATTCAATTCGATATTGTGCTAAATGACTAACCAAAACACACTACTGACAATTTCTGACCGCAAACCAGGTATGATTCTGCGCAACAGGTCGAAACATAGCGTCTCACATGAAAAAAGCAGAACGTCTATTTAGTCTCTTTACACTACTAGCCAGCCGCCGTACCGCCATTACCGCAGAGGCCATCGCCGATGTGATGGAAACCTCCATCCGCACGGTATACAGAGATATCCGCTCGCTACAAATTGCCGGAGTCAATGTTGAAGGTGAACCCGGCATTGGCTATTTGCTGGGGCGACAGAATCAGCTGGCGCCACTGATGTTTACCCCGGAAGAAGCGCTGGCGCTGTTAGTGGGAAGTCAGATGACTCAGGCCTTTACCGATCCCAGTCTGGCATTGGCTGCCCAGAAAGCCACCGACAAGTTCAAAGCCGTCTTACCCGAATCCACGAAACTGCTATTAGAGCGACAGCCTTACTGCATCCCAATTTTTGAAGAAGACGCCCCTTACCGTGAGACTCATGCATTGCTGCGAAAGGCTTGCGAAGTTCAGCTCAAAATTGCCGTTACCTATCAGGATCAACAAGGCCAGACGAGCGAACGCATTCTCTGGCCTTTGGGCATTATCGGTTGGTTTGGCAAGTGGACACTGCTGGCCTGGTGTGAACTGCGCAACAATTATCGCAATTTTCGCTTTGACCGGTTTAGCGATATTCAGCTTACCGACCAGTCATTTACCACCAGCGCTCAGTGTAGTCTGAAACACTTTCTCAGCACGGTTTGTGACAGTTATGGATGAGCATTATCTGTTCACTCAACAAGTGTGTAGCTGAAAGCCTTCATCTACCCAACCCGTAACACCCCCGATCATTTTCTTCACCGGCCGCTCCAGTTTTGCCAACCTGATGGCAGCCTTTTCAGTGGCGTTGCAGTGAGGACCGGCACAATAAACGACAAACAGGGTTTCAGCGGGATAAGCCGCTATGTTCTGTTCATTAATTTTGCCATGAGGCAGATTTACCGCGCCTTTGATGTGCCCGGACTGAAACACACTTTCGGCCCTGACATCCAGTAAAACAAAGTCCTGACGCTGATTGCTCATGGCGAAGTGCACATCCCAACAATCAGTTTCAAACTCCAGTAAGGCCTCAAAGTGCGCCAACGCTCGATTGGAAGAAGCCGCAGGTATTCTGGCTACCGGTGATGCCATGGTATTTCTCCTTTGATAAAAACACCGGGAAAGTATGAGTAAAAACCGTACAAATTAAAATTGGCTTATATACAATAGTTCGTTAATATCTGGCCAAACACTTAGTGGGAATTGTTATGAAGCGCGTAGCCATTTTAACCTTCAGTCGTCAGGCATTATTTGAATTAGGCTGTGCCACAGAGCTTTTCGCCTTGCCCAGGCCCGATATTGAAAACTGGTATCAAACGGATATCGTTAGTTTTGAATCGGGCCCATTGCTGGCTACAGGTGGCATCTTACTGCAAAGCCAACATGTCACCCACCTGGACGGTTATGATATGTTGGTGATCCCTTCCTGGAGCAGTCAGCCCAGAGAGATTTCCCCGGAGCTCAAAAGCGCCATCATGAAGCTGCATTACCAGGGTAAACGATTACTTACCTTCTGTTCCGGTGCGTTTTTACTGGCTGAATTAGGTCTGCTGCGTGGTCGCAAAGCCACCACTCACTGGATGTATAAAGCGGCTTTTCAGTCCCGGTTTCCCGACTGTGAGTATGTGGACGACGTGCTGTATCAATACGATGGTGAAATAGGCTGCTCAGCCGGTAGTTCTGCCGCCATTGATCTGGGTATCGAAGTGATCCGCCAGGATTATGGTCATGATATTGCCAATAAAGTCGCCCGCCGCCTGGTACTGGCAGCCCACCGCAGTGGCGGTCAATCGCAATACGTGGATAAACCGGTACACCGGGGCCGTAACCTGTTCAGTGAAACGCTGGATTGGGCCATCGCCAACCTGGACCAAAAACTCGACATTGATACCCTGGCACAACAGGCCAGCATGTCGCGGCGCACCTTCGACCGAAAATTTCGCGCTACATTTAATATGAGCGCCAACGCCTGGTTAATTGAACAGCGTGTAGCATTAGCTAAACAACTTCTGGAAGAAACCCAGCACAATATCGAGCGCGTGGCGCAGTTTGCCGGTTTCGACAATGCCATGACACTGCGCCACCATTTTCGCAACCTGGTAAATATCACCCCCACCAGGTATCGGGAACAATTTAAAGTAAATCAACAATCAGAGAAAGACTTGCAAAAATCTGCTTAAAGGTCATACTGATAACTGTATATATTAACAGTATCAAAGTTGAGGTTTACCTATGGCGGTAATCACTAAATATGTAGTGGAGCACAAAGGGGTGGAAAAGTTGGTTACGACTGACAAAAAAGAAGCGGATAAGTACGACAAGATGT
This sequence comes from Planctobacterium sp. R6, assembly GCF_055755215.1. Taxonomy (NCBI): domain Bacteria; kingdom Pseudomonadati; phylum Pseudomonadota; class Gammaproteobacteria; order Alteromonadales; family Alteromonadaceae; genus Planctobacterium; species Planctobacterium sp. R6. The sequence goes on along the minus strand of NZ_JBVTQY010000027.1, from coordinate 10,153 downwards.
TGGAAGTGGCCGACAATCTCGCCATTTATCTGGAAGCCAAAGGTATCAAGCTGGAAGAAAGCCAGATGGAAGATTTATCTATCACCCTGTCAAAAAACAAAGACAATCTGAATAAGTTGTTTAAGGGTGTTGAAGCTGACGCCCTGCTAAAAGAAGAAAAAGCCGAAGTCGTAGCACTGCAGTCAAAAAAAGCCTGACGTAGCTTGTCAGGAGCTTTTTGGTAGAGTTGGCGGCCCTTTATTGGCAAAAAAGCCGGCCAGGGTTGCCAGTATGAATGCAATGCCATAAACCGCTAAAAAAGCTTCATTGAAGAACAGCACCAGATATAGCAGCGAAATCAAGGGTGTGGCAAAAGTGAAGGTGGTGGCGAAACTCATATCGGCCTTTTTAATGGCCCATATCCACAACAGATATGAGATCCCATTGACCAATGCCCCGTTAACAATTATCGGCAACAAGCCTTCTGAAGCAGGCCATGCCCATTGGCCAGTTACACTTAACTGCACCCCGGATGCGATTGTCGCAACGGCAAAGTAGAGAGTGGTTAATGTTATCGGTTCATAGTGAAAATATTTACTGAGCACGGAAAACAGGGCAAAACTACTGGCACCCACAAACACCCAGAAGATTGCCACCGGCTCGCTCACTGTAACACTGTTTAAATTCCCCTTAGTTAAAACCAACACCACGGAACTAAACCCAAAAATAACGGCAAGACTTTTATACCTGTGCCATTGTTCTTTTAAGATCAGCACCGACAGAACACAGATGGTGACCGGCCAGGTATATTGGGTCACCAGCACTTCCATCCCATCAGCCAACGAATATCCCTGATACAACAACCAGTAATACAACCAGGTACCTAATAGGCCGTTGGCGACTATTTTTAGTCCGTCATTTATCCTCAGTACCTTTACCTGATGCCATTTCCCGCTAAGCAATGCCACGCCTGACATCACCAGAAAGGAAGTTAAACTGGAAAAAAACAGAAACTGCTCACTGGTTAGCCCGATTTGCCCGGTCTTTGCCACAACCGGGATAAGTCCCCACAACAAAACACATAGTGAGGCAAATATTGCCGCCTGAAGCCTGTCTGACATTATTATCCTGATCCCGTTATTAGATGAGCTAAAGCATTATTACCTAACCCATATTTTATTTATATTAATATCTTATAAAGTCAGATATCATTTTTAGAGATTACAAATTGGCGAACAATAGTGGATTTTAAGAAACTTCGTACTTTCAGAGCTGCCGCACAGTTTCAGAACTTTAGCGATGCGTCGGCTCATCTGGGCTATGTGCAGTCAGCGGTTACCAATCAGATTAAAGCTTTGGAAGACGAATTACAGACCCGCCTGTTCAAACGCACCGGACGCGGTGTCGCCCTTACCGAGGCCGGACTAAAACTACAGCAGTATTGCGAAAAGCTGTTTAACCTTCGGGACGAAGCAACACTGGCAGTCAAAGGCGATTCTGTCGTTAAACCGGTAGTGCGTATCGCCGGCTACGAAACCTTGCTGACTTATCGATTGCCCGAGGTTATCCGGAATTTTCATCAAACTCACCCCAATACCCATATTCAGGTGCAACCTGTTGCCGTAAAACAATTGAGGCAATTAGTTTTGAACGAAGCAATAGACGTTGCCCTGATCTTTGATGATACGGATGTCAGTGCCACCCATCAGCTGGCGGGGTTAAAGCAACAGGCTCTGGGTGAAGAGCCTGTCGTAGTGGTGGCCTCCCCCAAACACCCGCTGGTAGGCAAAGCCGACGTGTCACTGGCAGATTTAGCGGGAGAAACCCTGCTACTCACCGAACAGGGTTGTTATTACCGCAACCGATTTGAAAAAGCCCTGATTCAGGCCGGTGCAATGACCGGTACCTTGATTGAATTTACCAGTATCGAGGCAATAAAAGCCTGCGTGGCAGGTGGCACCGGTATCGCCGCGATCAGCAAAATCTCCGTGCAGTCTCAGTTGGATAGCGGCGAAATTGCGGAAATTAAGATGACAGATTTAGCTTTGTCAGTAGGCGTTCTGTTGGTGACTAAACCAAAAACCCACAACCACAGTGTCAACGCCTTTATCCGGCATTTAACACAGGGTCACAACCTTCAGGGAGCCAGCAATGTTGAACAGGTAGCCACAACGCTGCCCCCTTGATAATTATGCCTGGACGTGGCCTTTTTGAATGAGAAACTGATAAGGCATTTGCTCAGTTTGTTGGGCCACCAGAGTGTGGTCCATAAACCGGCAAAAACTGGGGATATCGCGTTTGGTAGCCGGATCATCAGCATCGATCAGCAAGGTTTGACCGTCCTGCATATTGCGGATCTCCAGACGCACCATCATTACCGGCTCAGGACATCTTAGCCCCAACGCATCCAGGTGTTTAGTGGCGTTCTGACTGTGCGCTTCCGTTAGCTGCGCTGGTTGAACTTCAGATACCATAGCTGGCACGGTATTGAGTGATATTTTCCAGATGCTGCGCCATCTCAGGCTTGTCTTTCAGGTACTCAATCAGATCAGCCAGGCTGACGATAGATACCACCTGAGTATTGAAATCCCGCTCGACTTCCTGAATTGCAGACAACTCACCTTTACCTTTTTCCTGACGATCCAGTGCAATCAGCACGCCTGCTAACGACGCACCGCATTCGTCCAGTAGCGCCATAGACTCGCGAATTGCCGTACCTGCGGTAATCACATCGTCCACCAGCATTACGCGACCTTCCAGTGGACTGCCCACCAGATTACCGCCCTCGCCGTGCTCTTTTTTCTCTTTGCGATTAAAGCAATAAGGCGTATCAATCTCATGCTTTTCTGCCAGCGCCACAGCCGTGGTCGTTGCAATGGGAATACCCTTATAAGCCGGACCAAACAGCACATCAAATTCTATGTTGGCAGCCAGCAGCGCCTCGGCATAGTATTGACCTAATTTGGCGAGATCACGGCCGGTATTAAACAGCCCGGCGTTAAAAAAATAAGGGCTTTTACGGCCCGATTTCAGCGTAAATTCACCGAAACGCAACACATTGCGCTCCAGAGCAAACTCAATAAAGGCTTTTTGATAGGCTTGCATTTAATCGACCTCCGGAAAATTAAGCTAACGCTTTTTTCTGAGCATCAAATACTTCCACCAGGCCTTGTTTCGCCAGGGTCAGCATTTGGTTCATTTCTTCAAAGCTGAATGGTTCACCTTCGGCAGTGCCCTGCACTTCTATCAGTTTGCCGGTATCCGTCATGACCACATTCATATCGGTTTCCGCGGCTGAATCTTCGATGTATTCCAAATCGGCAACCGGCTCACCTTTGTAAACACCTACTGAGATCGCCCCAATCATGCATTTCATTGGGTTGTTATTGATGATGCCTTTTTTGCGCATCCAGCTCAGTGCATCCGCAATTGCCACACAGGCACCGGTGATAGAAGCAGTACGGGTACCACCATCAGCCTGAATCACGTCACAATCCACTGTGATGGTATTTTCACCCAACATTTTTAAATCCACGGCAGCACGCAGTGCTCTGGCGATCAAACGTTGGATTTCCATGGTGCGACCACCTTGTTTACCGCGTGCAGCTTCACGCTGTGAACGGGTATGGGTAGCTCGTGGCAACATACTGTATTCCGCTGTTACCCAACCGCGGCCTTCGCCCTTCATAAAACGTGGCACACCTTCTTCCACAGTGGCGTTACACAATACCTTGGTATTGCCAACTTCAATCAGTACCGACCCTTCGGCATGACATGTAAAGTTACGGGTAATGGTGATGGGTCGGATTTGACCCGCGGTTCTGCCACCTGGACGCATTGAAAAGCTCCTGTTTATTAAGAGGTAAATATAAAAAAGGGTAAACTCGCCCTCGAACAGGTAGTTTACCCTTTGATCAGTCAATTATGAATATTTAAAGCAGAAAGTGCTACTTTAAGTGTTGCTCTAAAAACGAGGCAACTTTTTCAAAATACATGCCCCGGTTGTCTTCGCCGTAAAAGCCATGGGTCTCAGTGGCTCTGACAAACCACTGAAATTCTTTTCCGGATTGGGTGAGCGCCGTTTTGAATGCTTCAGCCTGCTCAAACGGGACGCGTCGGTCTTTTTCGCCATGCGCAATCAATACCGGAGCCTTAATCAGTGCCGCTCTTTTTGCCGGAGAAAAACTATCGAGCAGCGATTTATCCAGCCCCAACACCATTTTTAAGAATTCTTCTCCAAAATATTGCTCTGGAATATCCCCTTCTTCAAACATCATATTCAGATCAAATACGCCTGAAGTTGCGATTACACAATCAAATAAATCAGGAGCAAGCGTAGCGGCCTGTGCCGCACTATAACCGCCAAAGCTGGCTCCCATAATACAGACCCGATCATTATCTATTTCTGGCTGAGCCAAAGCCCACTGCGTACCTTCAATGATATCTTGCTGTACGCGTCTGCCCCACTCTTTATAGCCTGATTCCTGAAATGCGGTTCCATAGCCACCTGAGCCACGGTAGTTTAGCTGCAAGACCGCATACCCCTGGTTTGCCAGCATCTGTACTTCCCGGTCGAATCCCCAGTAATCCCTGACACCATGAGGCCCACCATGAACCAGGGTCACCAGTGGAGGAGGTTTGTCAGATTTAGCCGGAATAGTCAGATAACCGTGTATCTTTTGCCCATCAGAGGCATTGAACGTGATGTACTCCATCGGAGACATCACGTCAGCAGGTACCGCATCAAACATCGAAAAGATTTTTTTCAGGCTCTTCTTCGATTTGTCGAACAGATAGAAGCTTCCCGGAGAAACATCAGAGCTGACCCGCAGAACCCAAAGTTTGCTGTCTCTGGTGCGACTGGTCACTGAAACATTCTGTCCCTGGAACGCCCCCAACAACGCCCGAAACATGGCGGCATCTTGCGCTTCGCTATCGAAAATGATGTACTCCGGGTAACTTACGTCCACGCGCAACTCGTATACCGAACTCATGTCCTTGGCAAACATTACCTGGGTAATATCGACATCCTTATCAGTAAACAAATGCGCGCTGGTTTGGGTTTTAGTATCCCACTGGTAAATTCCCTGAGAACTTCTGTCACCCTCGCTTAAGTAGAAAAATCGCTGATCATCCCCAGCAAAGGCTAACGGGAAAAAGGCGTTATCTCCGCTAAATTGTGGCATCAACTGCCAGTCTTCTTCAGCGTCATGCCACTGATAAAACTCACTGACATTAGATTCACTTGTGCCCTGAACAAAGCGCACAGCCCCCGTGCTATCTGAAAAGAATGTCGCGCCTGGCACAGGTGACCTGGCCAGATTTCCGCTGGTTTTACCGCTGTATACATTTAACTTGTGCACAGTAGCGAATCTGGAACCATCATCGGAGTATGGTTCGGAAGATATCAGTACATGCTTGTCATCATCTGGCAGTATGTGAACTAAATCAGCCCAGCCTCGTGTCTTGCGTTTGACTGTAAGCTTAAGTGAACCGGCGCCCCCCTTTAAGCGGTAGCCATATAACAGGTCGCCCTTGCTGCCATCAACGTTGATGCCATATAACTCACCGTAGTAGAGCGGCTCCTCTTGGGCCACCGATGTAGCTAACACCTTGATTAACAAGCGTTCATTGTTAACCCAGAAAAACTCGCCCACCTGATGAGGTTCGGGAAATTTGAGATAGCCTACTTTTTCCATAGTTTGGCTATTCAGCATGGCAAGTTGTCTCTCACCCGCAAAAATTCCCCGAACGGCAAGATGTTCACCATCCGGTGATATTTTGACGTTGGAAACTGTGTAGTCTTTAGCAAAATCCGAAGGTCTTACAGGCTCGGCCGCCAGCAAACCTGAAGAAAACACCCATAAACACAATAGTAGCCGCACGATAAATATTCCTTTTTACGTTCAAAAAGCAGCGGCCATAATATTATGAATTAGCCCACTTGTTGCAGCTTATTTCAGATACTGCCGCAAAAAGCCTGCAACGGTCTCAAAATACTCGGCACGATTGTCTTCATCAAAGAATCCATGTGTTTCGCTGGAACGAACAAACCATTCATAGGGCTTATCGTGCTCTTCCAGGGCATCTCGCAATTGTTCGGCCTGTTCAATTGGAACCCGTCGGTCTTTCTTGCCATGGGCAATTAATACCGGCGCCTGCAAATGAGTAACCCGATTGACCGGAGAAAAGGCTTTTAATTCAGCTTCGTCTTCACCCAGTACTTTTTCCAGAAAACTTTCACCAAAAAACAATTCCGGGATATCCCCCTCGTCAAACATCATTTGCAAATCAAAGACCCCGGCGGTAGCAACCACACAGTCAAATAATTCGGGGGCCAGCGTGGCCGACTGAACGGCTGAATAGCCTCCAAAGCTGGCTCCCATAATACAAACTTTCTCCGGATCGACCTGTTCCAACGCCATTGCCCAGCGAGTTCCTTCAATGATGTCTTTCTGGATGCGGTCACCCCACTGGCGGTGTCCGGCCTTTTCAAAGTCCTGCCCGTAACCACCTGAACCGCGAAAATTGACACGCAATACCGCGTAGCCCTGATTAGCTAACATCTGTACTTCAGGGTCAAAGCCCCAGTAGTCTCTTGGACCATGCGGGCCGCCGTGCACTAACGTAACCAAAGGTACTTTACCCGAGGCCTTTTTAGGTAACGTCAGGTAACCCGGAATCTCGACACCATCTGAAGCTTCAAACCAGATTGGCTGCGTGCTGGCCATTTGCTCTTTGGGCACCGCATTGAATACGTCAAACAATATCTGAATTGCCACATTTTCGCGGTCAAATAAATAGTAGGTTCCTGCAGATGTATCAGATTTAACAAACACCACCCAGAATTTTTCATCGCGACTTTTGCTAACAATAGTCACTTCTTGCCCGACAAATGTCGCCAGCAAGGATTTAAAGACCGCTACGTCATCTTCCTGATCGTTAAACAAAATATATTCAGGATAGCCATTGTCGATGCGAATGCCATATACGGCACTTTTATCATCGGTGATGGCAACACCGGTAATATCCACCTTTTGATCGACATAAACCTTACTGGACTCACCGGTTTTCAGGTTGTATTTAAACACCCCTTGTTTGTCGGTATCGGCGTCATTTACATAAAACAAGTGTTCATTGTTTGCGTCAAAACTGTAAGTAGCAAAACCGTCACCAATATTGATGTCGCTGTTGGTTTGCCATTCTTGCGATTCCGCATCATAGCTGAAAAATTGTTTTTCGCCTTCTTCGGTCACGCCTGTGACAAAACGCAACTGCCCTGCCCTGTCGACATCAAAAACACCTGCCGGGAGAGGAGAACGCGCAATTTTCGAACTTAGTTTGCCATTGTAGATATTGAGTTTGCGCAGCTCAGGGGGACGAGACGAATCTTTCGAGGCGGGTGTTGAACTGATCAGAATGTGATCTTCATCATCCGGTAAAAAGTAGACTATTTCCGCCCAGCCGCGGGTGGCAGTACCGCGCCGAATATTGCTGCCTGCCGCCTTTTCTATTACGTCGTAGCCATAAATGTTTTTGGCCTTGTCACCGTCGTAATTCACCGCAAACAGCTCACCATAATAGAGTGGTTCACTTTCCCATGTGCGGGCTTGCAGGATTTTGATGACCAGGCGCTCATTGTTTACCCAATAAAAAGGGCCGACCTGGCGGGGGTATGGAAGGTTGGCGCCGCCAACTACTTTAAAGGTTTGAGTATCCAGTACCAGTAACTTGCGCTCTGTGTCTTCCAGAACTCCCACGGCGAGATACTTGCCGTCTGGCGAAACTTTTGCGGAATAATATTGATTCCCTCGGGCAAAGTCCCCGGGCGAGACCGCCATGACCTGATGAGACAACGCCAGAATTAATAGCACGATCCCTGTATATATTCCCTTTCGCATAGCAAAACTCCTGTATAAATAGATATGATTCCTTAATCTAGCGCAATGGTACAGACAACGGATAACAATAAAAAGACACCCTTTATAAAAATTAGGACATTTCTCCGCAGAGCTTGTAAAACAAGGGCTTCCATAAAATAGCTCTTTGCCTGCAGAGCGCTTTACGTTACCATGACTGCTTTCCAATTCAGTAAAGAACTCAGCTCATGATCCACAGTATGACCGCCTTCGCCCGTAAAGAAATTAAAGCCGACTGGGGCACCGCAGTTTGGGAAATTCGTTCTGTGAATCAGCGTTTTCTGGAAACCTATTTTCGCCTGCCCGAACAGTTTCGGGGACTGGAACCCATCTTAAGGGAACGCTTTCGCGCCAAACTGGCACGCGGAAAGGTAGAATGTGCGCTGCGCTTCAGCACCGAAGATGCTACAGTCAACAATGTCACTCTGAATAAAGACCTGGCGCAACAACTGTTAAAAGCCGCTGACTGGGTGCAGTCTCACGGTCAATCTACCGGCGTCAATCCCGTAGACATTTTGCGTTGGCCCGGCGTGGTAGCCACCGAAGAAGCAGACATGGACACCATCCAAAACACGCTATTGCAAGGGCTGGATGACGCTTTACAAGATTTCCTGCAAGCTCGCGCCAGTGAAGGTAAAGCCATTGACGCCATGATCAATCAGCGCCTTGATGCCATTTTGGTGGAAGTAGATAAAGTCGGCAATCACATGCCAGAAGTGATCCAGTGGCAAAAGGATAAACTTATCGCTCGCTTTGAAGAGGCCAAAGTAGAGCTGGAAGAAACCCGCGTAGAGCAGGAAATGGTAATGCTGGCCCAAAAGTTGGACGTTGCAGAAGAACTGGATCGCCTGAAAGCTCACGTAGCAGAAACCCAAAAAATCATGAAAAAAGGCGGTGCCTGTGGCCGACGCCTGGATTTTATGATGCAGGAATTCAACCGCGAATCAAACACCCTGGGTTCAAAATCCATCAACGCCGATATCACGCAATCGGCAGTTGAGCTTAAGGTTCTAATCGAACAGATGCGCGAGCAAATTCAGAATATTGAATGATATCTGAAACACCTTGATGAAAGGTTTCCAGCATGTCTTTCAGGAAGCCTTTCTGATATAGCGTTACTGCTCCATCAATAACTTCTCAGAACAACGACGGCCATTTTGCCAATGCAACCCCACAAACCGGTAAATTATCAGACCCAACAATTATAAACTGGAAAAATCTTCTTAATAAACAGTAATATAGCGTTTTTCTATAAAACACTATCACCTATGAAAACGTTAAACTGTGTCTGCAGTCAGTTTCTAAAAGTCTGTGAAAAGCAAAAAAACCTATCCGCCCACACACTGAAAGCCTACGAAATTGATCTCGCACAGTTCAAAGCATGCATCGGTAGCAACGCACTAACAATAGCAATAGGCAAAGAGCAAATTAAACGTTTTCATATTTGGCTAATTGAACTTGAACTTTCCCCTACGTCGATCAAAAGAAAACTCGCTTGCGTCAAAGCCATGTTCAGATGGTTGGAATTGGAGGAGGCAATAGAAGCCAATCCCTTTCATAAGGTTAAACTCGAAATCAAACTGCCAAGGTTGCTTCCCAAAAATGTCGAAGCCAATAACCTTATACAGATGATCTCTACAGCCAGGCGTCGCTGTCCTTTACTGAGAATAAATGATCATGCTTTGTTACAGACAAAATTGACAGGTTTACATAAGAGAGAGCTTAATGATTATACCGTATTAGTCGCTCTTGAAGTAATGCTCGCTACTGGTGTCCGCGTAGGCGAATTAAGCCGCTTAAAAATAGCTGACATCAGTTTCCCAAAGCAGAAAATTAAAATCTTAGGAAAAGGCAGTCGTGAGCGCTACGTATACATACCCGATGACGAACTCAACCAATTGTTGCAAACCTATATTATATTGCGGCAAGAGTTAAACCCCGATACAGACAATTTCCTCATTAATAGCAGAAGTAAACCAGCTTCAACTCAGTTCTTACGCAAGCTCATCAAAAATATTGCAGAAAAAGCTAAGATAAGCCAGAAGGTGACACCGCACATGCTACGCCATAGCGCTGCTTGTGAACTGCTCGATTCAGGCCTTGATATACGTTTTGTACAAAGACTGCTGGGTCACAGCAGCATCTCTACAACCGAAATCTATACCCACGTAAGTGACAATATTCTGCAGGAGAAAGTGACTGCAGCAAACGTCAGAGGAAAGCTATCTCTTAAGTAAGCATAACTAAGAATTATG
>NZ_JBVTQY010000026.1:0-67313 GCF_055755215.1 Planctobacterium sp. R6 | reverse complement strand
CTGAGTTCATCCTCAGGAGCACTGGCATTTTCGTCACTGTCTTGTGGCTCATCAACACCCAGTTCTTCAAGCAGCTCGTCGCTGAGTTCATCCTCAGGAGCACTGGCATTTTCGTCACTGTCTTGTGGCTCATCAACACCCAGTTCTTCAAGCAGCTCATCACTGAGTTCATCCTCAGGAGCACTGGCATTTTCGTCACTGTCTTGTGGCTCATCAACACCCAGTTCCGCTAACAACTCGTCAGCCAAATCATCCTGGTTACTTTCGTTGCTGTCGTCGCTATCTTCAGGCTCATCAATACCCAGCTCGGCTAACAACTCGTCGGCCAAATCATCCTGGGCACTGGCGTTGCTGTCGTCAGTATCTTCAGGCTCATCAACGCCCAGTTCGGCTAACAGTTCGTCGGCCAAATCATCCTGAGCACTGTCGTTGCTGTCGTCGGCATCATCCGGCTCATCAATGCCCAGTTCCGCTAACAATTCATCGGCTAAATCATCCTGGGTACTGTCGCTGTCAGAATCATCATTAATTTCTTCAATACCCAATTCCGCCAGTAGCTCATCGGCCAGCTCATCTTGTAATGATTCAACATCAGTATCTGGTTGATTGGCGACGATGGTATCCAGCTCGTCTTCGGGTGCCACCAGATCGTCGCTATCCTCAGTGAACAAGTCGTCTGATGATGGCTCTAGTTCGGAATCGTCAGACAACGCCTCGTCCGGAGTTTCAGTAATATCACTTTCATCCCCAAATGCGACGTCATCGCCAAATGCAGCATCATCACCAAAAATTTGCTCCGGCTCGTCAATGGCGATATCAGGATCACCGGGATTTTTCTGTGGCGCATCCTGTAAAACTTCGGTCAGTTCTTCTGTAATGTTGTCCAGTTTCTCATTTTGCTGCTCGATGCTGTCTTCTAACTTTTCAACAGCCTCATCAGTCAATAAACTGTCATCGCTGATCCCCAGCACTTCTTCCGCATCAAACTCATCCACTTCCTGAGCAGCCGCTGGTGCTTGTTTGACCTCTTCTTTGACTTCATCCGCAACCACTTCCTCAGGCTCGGCTTCGGACTCAGCTTCTGATTCGTATGCTTCTTCAGGTTCGCTCTCTGCTGCTGCTTCCAGAATGTCATCAACACTTTCTTCAATTTCATCAAAGCCGCTATGTGCGCCATCTAACAAATCATCTAAATCAGAAACGTCAGTATCATCATCCGCGGCTTCGCTGAACTCATCCAATATGTCATCAGGCATTTCTTCCGCTTCAGATAATTCAACTGAATCCCCTTCAGTTTCATCTGAGGCAAATAAATCATCTAAATCATCCTGATCCAATAAACCACTATCAGATTCACCAAACTCGTCATCATCTGACACCAACATGTCGTCGTCGGCTTCATCAAAGCTGCCCATTTCTTCTTCAAGGACTTTGTCTAATGAATCATCTAATTCTTCTGCGAACTCATCCTGCAACAGATCGTCGTCACCGAACAAATCGTCATCAGCCCAGTCATCATCACCGCCGTCATCCATGGTGTCGGTAGACAAATCATCCAGGACATCGGTATCTTCGCTTATTTTACTGGCGACTTCCGGCGCCGGCGCCGGTGCAGCGGTTTCAATAGCTGGGGCATCATCCCCTTTGCGTCTCAGCAGGAACATCGTCATTCCGGCCAGTGCTGAAAGTGTCAGCACCAGGGAAGCAACAATAATGAACATATCCGAAGCAAAGAACGACAGATCCAGCGACTTTTCTTCTTCTGGCTTAGGTGTCAGTAACTCCAGCATTTCCTGCTGGATCTGCAACATCTGTGACTGTTCTATCTGATCCTGACTGGCGCGCTCTCTTAACTGATCTATTTCCTGATTAACGCTATCCAGTCGGTCAAATATTTTGCGATTTTCATCTAATAAAGACTCAACGCTGGTAATTGACTCGGCAAATTGCTGCCGAATGGCGTTGAACTGCGCTTGCTGTTCTTCATTAATGCGATTAAGCCGGGATTCGATTTGGGTTTTGGTTTCCACCAGATCATCGCGATTGACCAGTTTAACCGGCGGCTTGAGATTGACCAAAGATTGACCCGGTGCCGCTTCCGGTGACCAGGCGTCGTCATCCTGTTCTGATTTTAAGCGCGCATTTTGCGCATCGATGCGGGCAATATAACGTTCGGAAGGCAGACGCAACATGGCGCCATTTTTCAGGGTGTTAAGGTTGTCAGTGGCAAAGGCGTTTTTGTTTAATTCGTAAATTGCCACCATCACCTGATAAATACTCAGGTTTTTATTTTGACGATAACGATCGGCTATACGCCACAAAGTGTCGTCAGAGTCTATTGGGCCGTAGGTGGCGCCGGAATACTGCTCTGTCGAGTTCTTCGCGCCCCGAATTTCTATCAACTTGTCTGCGGGCTGTTGCGCGAACGCCGAAAAAGTGCCGGAAATGGTTAGCAGAAGAAAAGCAATAATGCTGAGACAGTGAAAGGCATTTCGCGCCGTTTGCTGCCCGCCTGTCCTGAAGTTAGATTTGTATCCTGAATAAAATATACGCACTTAGGTACTTTGCCGTCTTGATTTTATATTATTCGTCAATTTTTTGTTGTTTGTTCTATGACTTTTGCCAAAGACTTGGTTCACCGGCATGAGACTGCAAGACTCATACCTAACTATAAACCAGATACAACGAGCAAGCCAATCCCTCTGCGGGAATCAGTTACTGATTAAACTTCACCGATAATACAGTATTCATGTGGTGAGGACAGCAAAAATCAGATTTAATGCCAGTTATTGCAAGTCATCGGCTGTAGCAAAAAAAACTTAAATAAAATAAGTAGTTGCGGAAATGAAAAAGCAGACAAAAGAAAAGGGAAAGAGGCCAGCCCGCCGGGCTGACCATGCAGAGAATTACAGGTAGTCGCGGATCAGGACTTCAGCAATCTGAATGCTATTGGTAGCCGCACCTTTGCGCACGTTGTCCGATACAACCCACAGGTTTAGTCCGTTTGGATGGGTAATATCCTGACGCACACGGCCCACAAACACCTCATCCTTACCACTGGCATTACCAACCTGAGTGGGAAAATCTTCACGGTTTTCCAGCAGCACAACCCCCGGCGCTTCGCGCAAAACCGCTTTGGCTTGTTCTACATCCATCGGTTGTTGCGTTTCCAGATGCACCGCTTCTCCATGCCCGTAAAACACCGGCACACGCACTGCTGTAGCGTTTACCAAAATGCTGTCATCACCCATGATCTTTTGGGTTTCCCAGCTCATCTTCATTTCTTCTTTGGTGTAATCGTTGTCAAGGAAGACATCGATTTGCGGAATGCTGTTAAAGGCGATTTGGCGGCTAAAGTTTTCTACCTTTACTTCACGGCCATTTAACAGGTCAGCCGTTTGTTTCGCCAGCTCGTCCATCGCAGACTTACCGGCACCAGAAACCGACTGATATGTCGCCACATTGATGCGGGTAATGCCAAATTGATCGTGGATGGGTTTTAATGCCACCAGCATACCAATTGTGGAACAGTTTGGATTGGCAATGATATTGCGGTTTCTGAAATCAGCAATAGCATGTGGATTCACTTCCGGAACCACCAGGGGAATGTCTGGCTCGTAGCGGAAATGCGAGGTGTTATCGATGACCACACAGCCCTGTTCAGCAGCTATAGGCGCATATTTTGCAGAAATACTGCCACCCGCAGAAAAGAAGCCAATTTGTACCTGCGTCCAGTCAAATGTGTCTGCATCCTGTACCGTAATCTCTTCGCCCTTAAATGAAATGGTACTACCTGCACTGCGTGCGCTGGCCAGGGGATAAAGATTATTGATTGGAAAACCGCGTTCTTCGAGGATTTCAATCATGTTTTTGCCCACCAGACCGGTGGCGCCTAAAACGGCAACATCAAATGCGCGAGACATTTATTTTTTACTCCAGTTATGTTGTTCAGGCCGCTTATTCGGCCAGTTTGAAACCAAGTCCGTAGATTGCCTGTGTCAGCAAAGAATTTCCAGTATTTACTTGCTCACTGGAAAATTCTCTTCGAATACCATAGTGCTTTCGGCTATATCTGAAAGATTCATCATCATGCACCTTGTTTCTGAAATTTGCTGTATCAGTTTCAATACTGTAGACCTGCTCAATGAGTTTATGTAAACGGGTCTCAGTACTGCCGTCAGTTTCAGACAATTGCAATTCTGATTTGCCATTAAACGACACCTCTGGCAGATAGTCCCACATGCTCTTTGCCGGCCAGTTAAATCGCTGCGCCGCAAAGTTATAGATCATATCAGTGCCTCGCACTTTGCCTTCCAGGGTGTGGCCTGCGATGTGCTGCGTGGCAAAATCGGTTTTTTGAGCGAGGGCAAAGTCGATGTCTGGTTCGTTTTCCCAGACATCAAAAATGCTGAAAAAAGGTTTTGCCTTTTGTAATTGCTGACTCAAGGCCTGGTTGTCCACCACTTCACCGCGGCAGGCGTTCACCAAAATCTGGTGTGGTTTTAGTGAAGACAATACGGCGTCATTAAACATGTGCAATGTGGGCCACTGCCCTGTCGTTACCAAAGGCACATGTAAACTAATGACGTCACAGTCAAGAATTTCCGCCAGAGCCACCATGGGACGTTGATCGCCAGCAGCTTGTAATGGCGGATCACATAACAAAATATCAAAGCCCAAATGCACAGCCCGCTCTGCCAGTGCAGTGCCGACGTGCCCGGCACCAACGATACCCAGTTTTTTGCCTGCAAACGAGAGATGGTGTGCGGCCGCCAAAGACACTATTCCGGCGATGACGTATTCTGCCACCGCAATGGCATTACACCCTGCCGCCGAATAAGCCTCGATGCCGCGACTTTTCAGAAATTCAAGATCCATGTGATCCGTCCCGGCTGTTGCAGTTGCCACCAGTTGCAATTTTTCAGCCTGTTGCAATAACTCCGGCGTGACTTTGGTGGTGGATCGAATGAACAGGGCTTCGGCATCAATTAACTGCTCAGCGTTAAGTTGATTTCCTGAAAACCAGGTGACATCAGCAACATCATCAAAAAACGCTTCCCCACAGGTCAGCGTATCTTCACAAAATATTTTCACTTAGGATTTCTGCTTGATAAAAAACAAAAATTATCGCACGACACAAGACAGGAGAAAACCCAAACAACCTAATTGGCAAAGCCGTATATTAAGTTGTCCGGGTTATTGGTGGGACTAGAAGTTCAGGATCTCTACGCTGTTGCTGTTAAAATCGAACTTGTTAATTTTACCGCATTGCGCGAAGTGATTATTGCTGCTGTATGGCGTGCCGGATTGTTGGATATTATTTTCCCAACCCTGGCCATTTTTCACATAAGCTTTCACCTCAAACCAACCATTGACGCTGTTGCTGCAATCCATTTGCACATCCAGCATCCAGTAATGTTGGCCCCAGTTGTTCAGCGGTTCTTCACCAAAGCCGTCCACTGCGACCGTTTTGACTGCACCCCATGAAGCTGGCCAGACATCCGCAGTCCAGTCCATTGCGGTACCCTCTGCATAACTATTTTGTCCTGCTTCAACGCCGTACCAGTCCAGGTAGGACTCGTTGGCTTTCCACGGTGCAGTGGTGCTGTTGCGCAAATTGTTGTGAGTGATCGACATAGCACATTCAAAATTGCTGGTTTGGCAGTTTCGCCCTAAATTATTGTTGGCATAGTCGTGGTCGATGCCGCCGCGAATAAACATATCCTGACCACTTTGCGTTTGCGCCTGGATAAAAATCACAGTGCGCTGCCAGTCGCCATTATTGCTCTGTGTGATCTTGCTGTTTTTGTGAATCGCAAAAGCATCCCAGGCCGCAACATTGGTATTCACAGTACCATCACCATTAACGGTTATGGTTTCTCCGGAACAGCTGCTGCTATCCTGAGACAATTCGCCTTTTAACACATTACAATACACACCCGGGTCCATCTGGGTATTGATGGTGGCGGTCATGGCGTAACCTTCTTTGTTGATAGCCACATGTCCGGCATTAGCCCGGCCGAAGGCAATCTGGTTACCACCATTATCCCACCAGTCGGTCACTACCCAATCGTCGTTGACATTGTTGCGAAAATCCACGCCGCCTGAGATGTAGCTCCACCGATGTTCACATTGCCAGTTGCTGCCATAACACTCCAGGTTACCATTGTTATGCACCGGTACAGATGGGCCACCTGCATCGGTATCACCATGGAAATCATAACTGGACATCACTTTGGGATAACCATACGGCCAGGCCAACATAAATACATTGGCTAAATCGTAGAGTCTGCCATCTTCAAAGGTAATAACATTACCGGCACCACCGTGGCCGCGTTGATTGTCGTGATTGTCCACAAAAACGACCGCCTGATAGCTGGGTAAAAAGCCCCAGGCTTCGCCAAAATTACTCAGCCAGGATAACTGACCATTGCGAAACGTATTGCCCAGTTGCGTGCTGTATTTAAATTCAGTGACCAGTCCTGTTCCCGTGTACTCCGCCGCCGATATCGCTTCGCCGCCCTGGTCGATCACTTCCTGAAACACCAAAGGCGAACCGTTAACTTTGGCTAAAACCCCCTGGATATCGCCCACTGACATATGTTTGGAAGCATCAAATCTGAAGCCGGAAACGCCCAGACTGGTGAGGTAATTGAGGTATCCCGCCAGGGTATCCTGTACATAGCCATCGCTGGTATCCAGATCAGGCAACCCCACTAACTCACAGTTTTGCACGCGCCAGCGATCATTGCCGTAGTCTGCCGGATTGATGGTACAGGTAGCGTGAAAATCCTGCGGGCCATAATTGGGAAATTGTTTGTTGCCATAGCTGCTGCCGGCGACGCCGGTACCACTACCGGCTGCCATGTGGTTGATCACGGCATCGACATAAATATCCACACCCTGAGCATTACAACGGGATACCATGTCTGTAAATTCTGCTTCTGTACCACCGCGGCTTTGCAACTGATAGCTTACTGGCTGGTATCGCGTCCACCACTGTCCGCCCTGGATATGTTCATTCGGGGGTGACACCTGCACAGCCGAATAACCTTTGGGTCCCAAAAAGGTTTCACACTCTGTCGCTACATCCGACCAGCTCCATTCAAATAGATGCACAAATGTCGTATTTGCATTGGCTTCATAAGCCGTTAAGGTTGAAGCGACTCCAAGTGTCAGAGCCGTTTTGATAAGATTCATATACCCTCCAGTTATTGTTACATTTCGTTAACACCCGATTAACAACCTGGCACCAAGGTAAATAAAGTTCCATTTGAATACGTATGCAAAATGACCTGCATACGTATGCGTGAAATAGGTTAAACCATGGGTATCGGTATAACAGCGATTTATTGATCCAGATCAGCAAGGCTTGGCTGAGTAAACGCTAGACTGAGCGCATAAAACAGACGGGAGAAATCGCATGTTAGATTTATTATTTAATGATCCTGTGGCCTGGGGGTCACTGTTAGGTTTGGGCATTGTGGTGGCATTATGTGGATACTATGTCTATTTGTTTATGCACAATACCAACAGCAATCTCTAAAACACCTGGCCTATTTTTTGTTGCTTACGCTACCCAAAAAATCCAGCAATAATTGTGTGACATTGTCAGGTGCCTCCAGTTGCGGATAGTGGCCAACCGGCAGTGAACTTGTTGCACAGGCAGGCAATAATTGAATAAAGCGCTGGCGCATATGCTCCCCTGAAATAGGGTCCTGGGCGCCGTTGATAAAATACAGGGGAGTTGCTGTGTTTTGCATCACATCAAGCCATTCATCACGGCGTTGTTTACGTTCGTCAATGTATTGCAAAATATAGGGTATCGCCTTGATACCCGCTTTGTGCTGCAGCAGAGTCCATAGAATATCAATGTCCGCTTTCACAGGCGGAGTGTCTCTGCCAAAAATTTTAGCAAAGCTATTTTGCAGGCTTCTTTTGCTTAGCCAGCGCACCAACCAGGGACCCATTTTGCTTTTCAAAAGCGTTTGAGTCAGTAACGGTCGGTGCGATTCACTGAACAAGCCACCATTGAGAAAGGTCACAGACTGAATAGCCAGTGAGGCATTTTCGCGTTCGGTCAGGTATAACAACTCCTGGGCCACTGAATCACCGTAATCATGTGCCACAATATGACATTCAGACACCTGTAAACTGGCCAGTAAATGGCGGTAACTGGCAGCCTGTTGCGCAACTGAATAGCGGTAAGGCGAAGGCTTATCCGATAAGCCAAACCCCAGCATATCCATAGCAATCAAATGATAGTCAGCGTTTAACGCCTGCCACTGAGCATGCCAGTCCCAACTGGCACTGGGAAACCCATGGATAAACAAGATGACCGGCTTGTCGGGTTTGGCACTGTGCCAATAGGCATAATTGAATTCATCTATCTGGATAAACTGCGCATTTTGTTGGTATTGTTCTATTGTTTGCCAGAGCATCACTATTCCTTTTTTTGCTGTTAGCATCAATATAGTCCATTAGCTGGCATCAACACTGTCTTTTACCCGACACTCATAAGGAGATTTAGTTGACCACCGATATTCGCCAGGCCCTTGCTCACAACAGCTGGTTTACTGAGTTACCCGAGGATTGTCAGCAGTCACTTCTGTCTGTCGCCAGGTTGAAAAACTATGTGGCCCATTCTGTTATCCACAGTAAAGGTCAGGCTCCAAATGGATTGTTCTTTATCAATAAAGGTAAGATCCGCATCAGCAACTTTACTCCTGATGGTAAAGAGGTGGTATTGACCTGGTTAACTGCAGGAGAGTGGTTTGGTGAAATATCCTGTTTTGATAACCTTCCTCGTACTCACAGTGCCACGGTGGATGAAGCCGCAGAGCTGATCGTCATAGGGCATAAGGACTTTCCACAGGTTTGCCAAAAACACCCGGAGCTTTACCGGCATTTCATTCCGATTTTTTGTCAACGTATCAGGTTATTGTTTGAACTGGTTGATGAAGCACGCACCTTACCCGTTAAATTGCAGTTGGTTAAAAGGCTACTGCATTTACATCAATCGGCAAAGGACACGCAGCAACCACTGGAAGTCTCTCAGGAATCTCTGGCACTAATGCTCAATACCACCAGACAATCCGTCAATCGCTGGCTCAATGAATTACAGGCTGAGGGTTTAATTCAGTTAGCCTATAACAAAATCGCGTTCGACCCATCGAAATTGCAGATTTATCTGCACAATGAATCAGGATGAGGGATTTTTAGGGCTTTTTTCAGAATAGATCACAAATCCTCAGAATCTGCACATTTTACTTTTGTTTCCTTTGCTATGCTTTTTTAGTTTGATGAATTAACACAACTTTGTCTGCTCACCTGGGTGCCAGGCCCATCGGGAGTTTCGCTGGTATCGTCGGCGATACAGACAAAATAGCAACAGGTTTATGAAGAGTATGTTAGCAAAAAAACTTCTACTGGCCGCCGCCATTCAGGCGGCAATTACGGCACCCGGTATGGCGACTCAATTTGACTATGATGGCGACAATATTGCGGATGTCGCAGTCCGTCGCAGTAGCAATTACATGTGGTACGTAAAGAATTCCGATGATCAGAACTTTAATTCAGCCAATCTGGACGGAATACAACGCACTCAGTTTGGTAAAGATGCGGCTGATATCCCGGTGGCTGCCGACTTCGATGGTGATGGTATTACCGACTTCGCAGTACGTCGGCCCTCAACATTTACCTGGTATGTCAAAAATTCTTCAGGTGACAACACTAATTCGGCGCAACAAGACGGTATTCAGCGGGTGGTGTTTGGTAAAAACGCGGAAGATATTCCGGTTCCCGCAGACTATGACGGTGATGGTATCGCCGACTTTGCAGTGCGCAGAGCATCCACCTATACCTGGTATATTCAAAACTCCGGCGGCAGTAACTACAACTCCGAGGTGGGTGATGGTATCCAACGGGTAGTATTTGGTAAAAACAGCGAAGACGTTCCTGTTCCGGGATTTTACGATCAGGATAATGTCGCCGATATTGCTGTATGGCGTGCTTCCAACAGCACCTGGTATATCAAAAACTCCGGTGGTACGGATTATAACTCAACCCAACAGGATGGCATTCAACGTCTTATACTGGGTGAAGAAGGCGATATTCCGGTTCCGGCTGATTACGACAATGATGGCATTACCGACATAGCAGTGCGTCGTCCTTCTAATTTTACCTGGTATATTCGCTATTCCAGCGACGGTGAAGTCAGGGAAGTGACCTTTGGCAAAGACGAAGCAGACATTCCCGTTCCCGCCGATTACGACGGTGATGGTGCTGCCGATGTGGCAGTTAGACGCAGCAGTAATCAGTACTTCTATATTCTCAACTCATCAGACGGTGAGATACAACGCATTAACTTTGGCAAACAAGAGAACGACATTCCGGCCAATGCACCAATCACTGAAATTATCGCCAAATTAAATGCTATCAATGCAGAACAGGAAGCCAACACGGCTCCGGTAGCGGATGCGGGCAGTGACCAAACGGTTGACGTGGGCAGCCTGGTGCAGCTCAACGGCAGCAACAGCAGTGATGCCGATGGTGATAGCCTGTCTTACAGCTGGTCTTTCAGTGCATTGCCAGCAGACAGCAGTGCGATACTCAGCAGCACAACAGTAGCCTCGCCAACCTTTACCGCCGATATCAGCGGCAGCTATGAATTATCCCTGGTGGTCAGTGATGGTACAGATAGCAGTGCGGCGGACAGTGTCACCATTACCGTTGCAGAAATAGTCATGGAAAATACTCCGCCGGTTGCCAATGCCGGGGCGGATCAACAGGTATCTGTCAATGAAGTTGTAACGCTTTCAGGCAGTGGCAGCAGTGATGCTGATGGCGACTCCCTGAGCTATAGTTGGAGCATCTCCAGCCAACCCGCAAGCAGCACAGCCTCATTAAGACGAAGAGCGTCCGATAGCCCTACCCTAACGCCCGATGTCGCGGGAAGTTATGAAATACAGCTTACCGTCAGTGATGGCACCGACAGCGCCACTGACAATGTCACTATCACCGCCATTAACAGCAATACTGATATTAAGGATATTGAATTTGTGAATCGCAGTGGTGACTGTGCAGACTATGCCGGTACTTACTACGCCGAAGTCACCGATGTGCAGGAATCCAGCAACTTTACCAACAGCGTGGAAATTACCGCAGGGTCAAATTCCTGTGATTTCATTGTCAATGAGATTCCGAATCACGACTTCAACGAACAGGGACATTTTGCCACCAAGGTTTCTGAACAAAACGGTGACTACACCATTAGCCGGGCACCTCAATTTGCCAATAGCGTAACTGAGCTGTCACTGCTCACCAGCAATGCGGTAACACTTAATGGGGTATTAATCGATCTGCTGGCGGCGGCCTGTTATGGCGTTGGCAATGAACCTCTGGGCGAAGAAAAGATAGGTTGTAGTGACAATCAAATCGATAACCCCTGGCGTTATGACCCTATGTCGCCGTTAAACAACTTTGGTACTGATGAGCACAATGCCCATTCTCAACCAGATGGCACCTATCACTACCATGGCGATCCACTGGCTATGTATGACCAGGACTGCGAAGCCTCCGGGGTTGCGTCGCCAGTTATTGGCTTCGCGGCAGACGGTTTTCCGATTTACGGCCCCTGCTTTGACGATAACGGAACCGTTAGGAAAGCTGAACCCAGTTACGTCTTAAAGTCTGGCTCCCGGCAGTCTGTCAGTGGCTACACAACCCCGGTCGCAGGACAAGGTGTTGTGGCCAGCGCCAATTATGATGGCCAGTTTACCGGCGACTGGGAATTCTCCCAGGGCAGCGGTGATCTGGACGAGTGTAATGGTATGGAAGTAGATGGTCAGTACGGCTACTACCTGACGGACAGCTACCCCTGGGTTTTAAGGTGTTATAAAAGCACTCCCAACTCCTCGTTTAGTAAAACAGGAGGCCGGGCGCTGAAAAACCTGTTACATCGCCACGAGCCAGGCGGCAAGGCTCATCGACACTAATATAGGGGGAACTTCGGTTCCCCTACTGCTTTGATACAATGCGAAGGTAATGCTATGAACCCTGCACAAGTGTTCCTGTCCGGTCTTCTCGGACTATTAATCACCGGCCCCATTGCCGCTACCGAATTTGATTACGACGGTGACGGCAAAGCAGATGTCGCTGTGCGGCGTCCGGATACTCAATATTGGTATGTAAAGAATTCAGGATCAGCGGATTTTAATTCAGAACGCGGTGATGGTATCCAGCGCTCCCGATTCGGCTTATCCGAAACCGATATCCCGGTACCCGCAGATTACGATGGAGACGGCATTACCGATTTTGCTGTGCGTCGTCAGAGCAACTACACCTGGTATGTACTCAACTCTTCGGGCGATAACACCAACTCTGAACGCGAAGATGGCATTCAGCGGGAAACCTTCGGCAAAAACGCCAACGATATTCCGGTACCAGCGGATTATGATGGTGATGGCATCGCTGATTTTGCAGTACGCCGCCCTTCCACCTTTATCTGGTACATCAAAAACAGTAGCGGCAGCAATTTCAACTCAACACGCGGCGATGGCATTCAGCGTATTGAGTTTGGCAAACAGGTGAACGATACCCCGGTAAAAGGGGATTTTGACGGCGATGGCAAAGCAGACATCGCGGTGAAGCGCGCAGCTAACGGCTATTGGTATATCCTCAATAGCAGCGGTGATAACACTAACTCAGACCGTGAAGATGGTATTCAACGCATTCAGTTTTTCACCGATGAAACCGATATTCCGGTGCCGGCAGATTATGACGGAGACGGTATCACCGACATCGCTTATCGCAATCCGGGTAACTTTACCTGGTATATTCGCAGCAGTGTTGATGGCGTTACCAGCGAGATTGAATTTGGACTGCATCCTGAAGATATTCCGGTACCGGCGGATTATGATGGCGATGGCAAAGCGGATCTGGCTATTCGTCGTGCAGGCGATCAAACCTTTATTATTTACAATCCGGATGTCATTGCCGACAGGGAACACCGTGCAACAGCACTACTCGAAAGTGAAGATGACAGCGAAACCGTCAGTTTTGGCAGTAAATCCGGTGATATCCCAATCAATGCCAGTACCGATCAGGTCATGGAAAAACTTGACGATACCAACAGTAACGGCAACAACAGTAATACTATCCCAAATGCAAATGCAGGAGAAAACCAGACCGTCACTGCCGGTTCGCAAGTTATCTTAGATGGCAGCGCCAGCAGCGACGAAGAGGGTGATGCCCTCACCTACGCCTGGACCATTCGCTCAGCCCCCGATGGCAGCAATGCGACACTAAACAATAGCGATAGCGTCAGCCCTACCTTTACCGCAGATCTTGAAGGTAACTATATTGTATCCCTGATAGTAAACGACGGCACGGATGACAGCGCCGCTGACCGGGTCAGAATAAGTGCAGAGTCTGGCGCTGTTAACGCTGCCCCGGTTGCAAATGCTGGTGCAGATCAAACGGTGGATGTGGGAACACGGGTTGAACTGGACGGCTCCGGCAGTTTCGACACTGATGGCGATAGCCTGACCTATACCTGGTCATTTGTGGCCCTGCCGGAAGGTAGTGCTGCAACTCTGGGCAGAACTAACATTCAGGCTCCCAAATTTACCGCTGATGTGGCCGGAAGTTATAGCCTGCAACTCATCGTCAATGACGGGACAGAAGACAGCGCAGCAGACACTGTAACGATCACTGCCGAAGCAGTGATAACCAACACCACTCCCGTCGCTGAAGCCGGCTCAGATCAAACCGTTAATGTCGGCGATCTGGTATCCCTGGATGGTTCAGCAAGTTCCGATTCAGATGGCGATAACCTCACTTATTCCTGGCAACTGGTCAGTATCCCGGGGGACACTGATGTCGCTTTGACAAACGCCAACACGGTAAACCCCACTTTTACACCGCAGATAGCGGGCGCTTACGTGATATCTCTCACGGTGAATGACGGTACTGAAGACAGCACCGCTGATACGTTAACGGTTACAGCGATTGCAGTTAATACACCGCCCGTTGCCAACGCCGGCGGCGATCAGGCTGTCACTGTCAATGATAGCGTGTCGCTGAGCGCCAGCGGTAGTTCAGACAATGATGATGATACCCTGACTTATAGCTGGAGTTTTAGCAGCAAGCCCGATAACAGTGCAGCTTCAATCTCCAATAGTACGGGTGTAAACGCCAGCTTTACTGCCGATGCTGCGGGCAGCTATGTGGTATTGCTGACGGTTTCCGACGGTGAAGACAGTGACTCAGATAGTGTGACCATTACGGCAAGCCAGGAGACAGTGGCAGAAACCGATAATGAAGCCTTACTGACAAGCAGTTTTGATGCTGAGCGCTTTGCCGCCTCAGCCGATGAGACCGTCGCCGCCCGACCCTATGTGATGGTGGACTTCATCGATCATGACAGGGACGGCGCCAATGACGCTGCGCTATTACAATCCAATGGCGTTCCGTTTACCTATGATTATGACTACAGCACCTCTGATGCCGACAACATCAGCAATACCTGTTTCGATGATCCCAATAATGGCCCGGACGAAGCCGACAACGGTGGTTGTTATGCGATTGAAGCCAGCGTTCGCGCTTTTGTGATCCCTGTGGCGCCGGAACTGGCAACTGCCAGTACCAGCATCAGTTCAGATCAGCATTCCGGAATGGCGATTTCTGGGGCGACTTTCGAACTGCCGACAGCACCTTCTCCCGAGGGGGCTGGCTATGCTATCACCAATGTTTATGACGAGGGCTGGGAAGTACTGGATGATTGCAATGGTCATTCGGGTTATCTGGGAGCCCCCTACCATTATCACGGCGATCCTACCTACCCCATCAACGATGGTACCAATGAACACACGGTCAGTGCTACTGAGGCATCCCAATGTCTGCCAGACTATGAATTGATTGTGGATACAGACACAGGTCATGCGCCCCTGATAGGTTATATGGCAGATGGTTTCCCCATTTACGGCAGCGACGGATATGATTTTGACAGTGCAAATCCAATTGATGATTGTAATGGTCATAGTGTGGCTACCGCTGAGTACCCCGATGGCGTTTATCATTATCACGCACTGAATTACGATGCTGTAACGGAAAATGGTACTGGCAGCCGAAGAGAGGCACCGCCACTGCCGGAGTGCCTGAGTGGCAAGGTCTGGTTCGTGCCGGAATACCATTCACCGGAGCTTTCGGAACCCCTAATCGGCAAAGATGTTGACTCAGAAATCACAGTGGAGAGTACCGAAACCACAGTGGATGCACTGACATTGGCCACCGCATTTGCGGCAAACCGTTTTTCAGCCACATCCAATGCCGAGGCCAGACCCTATGTGTATGTGGGCCTGATTGACTGGGATTTTGATGGCAGTAACGATACCGCACTGCTGCAGAGCAATGGTATTCCCAGCCAGTATGATTATGACGATTCCACTTCTGACAGCAACGACATTCAGGATGTTTGTTTTGACGACCCCCAAGGTGGCCCGGATACTGGTTGCTACGCGCTGAATGCCAACAGCAGAGTATTTTTATTTTCACTCAACCCGATACTGGCGTCTTCGTCCACCGCCATCTCTGACAACGATCACACTGGTATGGCAATTTCAGGCGCCACTTTTGTTCATCCAAACGAAGATTCACCCAGTGGCGAAGGTTATGCCGTGTTAAATACCTATGATTCAGATTGGGAAGTACTGGATGATTGCAACGGCAATGCCAGTTATCAGGGTGGGCCTTACCACTACCACGGCGATCCCAGCAATGTAAATCGGGATCAGGTAGACGAACACACCGCCACAGCAGTCCGTGCAGCAGGCTGTCTGCCCGATTTTGATAGCGAAGCAGACGACAGTCATGGACACGCACAGGCTATTGGTTTTATGGCCGATGGCTTCCTCATTTATGGTGAATCTGGTTACGATGCCGGTAACTCCCTGGATGAATGCAACGGCCATACTGGGGTCACTCAGGAATTCCCGGATGGTATTTACCACTATCACGCCATTTCGGCAGATACTGCAAATTCAGAGGGATTAGCCCCATTGCCAACCTGTTTAAATGGTATGCTATGGTACTTACCAAATTATCCGGCTCCGGAACTGTCCGAAGCCAATCCTTAAGGGCAATCAATATGTTAAAAACAGGGAAGTTATTGCGCATCAACCTCGGGTTACTGACACTGATGCTATTCACCGCATCGGCCCTTGCAACGACGCAACGCCCCTTTATTGTGCTGGAAGCCAGTCCGGATGGTCCCCGCATAAAACACAGCGACGCGCAAGGTTCACTGCAAACCCTGTATCGGCTAAAAAGAGGCAGTCAACTGTTTCAATTTAGCCATGCCCAAAATCGCAATGAAATGTTGCTCGCCTATGCCCCCGCACGTTCCGGACAACAAGGCATATGGCGACTGGAATACCAGCTCAAAGCAGGCGAAAATGCCGCTGTCAGGCTCACCCCGATGTTAACTGACAAAGATCCTGACAGCTGGTTTTTCGATCCGCTGTATCAGCCAAAATCGAATCAGTTTTATTATATCTCAGCCCAAATGGATAGTGCCGGTCAGCGGGCCTCCAAAGCGCTGGCATTGCGCCGGTATGATATGGTCAGTGGGGAATCCACTCTGGTATCGGAACAGGCATCTCATCCGGCGGTATCTGAATCAGGACAGTACCTGATATGGCAACAACAAACCGGGAAAGAAACTCAATTGGCGATACTGACTCAAGGTCACACTTCGCCTTCCCTGGTGCCCCTGCAAAAGCAGTCATTAAAACTGCACTTTCCGATTGTCAGCGAAATTCAGCAAGCACTGTATTTTTTATCTACAGAAGCCCCCTTGTTTACCGCCCTGCCGGGGATTAATCACGCCTGGGCTCACCCCGGGAGTCAACACAGGGATTATTACCTGTGGCAACTACCGGTTAACGCCACAGCATTTAAAAAGGCCACTCTGCTATGGCAAACTCAGGAGGTGCGGGCCATGGCGATGTCCCCGGATGGCAACGCCATCGGGATCGTAAACGATCAAGGTGTGCATATTGTTGATCCCAAAACCGAAAAGGTCAGCACAGTACTTTCAGGGCGACACTACTGGAAATTTAGCTGGGCACAATAGTTGATTTAATTTCGCAATCGAAAACGCGGATTTCATTAACCAATTTGCCATATTATTGGACTACACTGACAACAAAATTGACTTTTATCGCTCAAACAATATGGCTAAATCATTCACCTGGGGGGCGGCGGCGGCCAGCTTTCAAATCGAAGGCTCTTTAAATGGTCGCGGACGAGGCCCTTGTGTCTGGGACATGTTTTGTCAACAACCCGGCAAGGTGCGTTTTCAACACCATGGCAACAACGCCTGCAATCACATCGACTACATGGAGCAGGATGTCGCCACTATGGCGGCTATCGGCCTGCAGGCCTACCGGTTTTCCGTCAGCTGGCCCCGGGTAATACCCAATGGCACCGGTGAGATAAACCCTGACGGATTGGCGTTCTACGACCGTCTGGTGGATACCCTGCTGGCCAACAACATTACTCCCTGGATCACCCTGTTTCACTGGGATTATCCCTATCAGTTGTTTTTACAGGGGGGTTGGTTAAATCCCGACAGTGCTGACTGGTTTGCCGACTATACCCGTATTATTGTGGATAAACTTTCCGACCGGGTCAGCCACTGGATGACCCTCAATGAACCGCAGTGCTTTATTCATTTTGGGCATCACACCGGCTATCACGCACCCGGGCTAAAACTGGGTTTTAAAGAAGTGCTGACTGCTGCCCACAATGCGCTTTTGGCCCATGGCAAGGCAGTGCAAACTATTCGCAGCTATAGCAAAACCGATGCAATCGTTGGCGCTGCGCCTGTGGGGTATGTCTATGTGCCAGAGCAAGACTCCGACCAATGTGTCAACGCAGCAAAACAGGCGACCTTTGCCATAACTCAACAGGATTGCTGGAACAATAGCTGGTTTGCTGACCCGATGTTCCTGGGCCATTACCCGCAAGATGGTCTGGCATTACATCAGCCCTACCTGCCTGCTTTTGGTCAACATGACATGAAAACCATCTGCCAGCCTCTGGATTTTTATGGCGCCAATATTTATACCGCTGAAACTATCACCACTAACGATGCTGGCCAGGTTAACCCGGTGCCGCCGCTGGAAGGCGATCGCTTCACCAGCATGGACTGGCATGTGGTACCGGAGAGCCTGTATTGGGCCAGCAAATTCTTTTACGAACGCTACAACGTTCCCGTCATCATCACTGAAAATGGCATGGCCAATCACGACTGGGTGGACGACGCCGGACGGGTCCAGGACCCACAGCGTATTATCCTGTTAAAGCAATATACCGATGCCCTGTTAAGGGCCAGAGCGGAAGGGGTGCCAATAGATGGTTACTTTGCCTGGTCCATCATGGACAATTTTGAATGGGCGCTGGGCTACGATCGCCGTTTTGGCCTGGTGCACGTGGATTATCAAACCATGAAGCGCACCATTAAAGAATCAGGCTATTGGTATAAAGCCCGTATCAACAAGCCACTTTAAATCGTCTCTTTGTGACTTTTGGCACATGTTTTAGTCGCCCTTGTCTGCCACGATAAGGCGACTAAACAACAGAAGCCTTTTGTCATGAACACAACTCAACAACGCATCGTTGCCATGGATGTCCTGCGGGGTTTTGCCTTGCTGGGTATCTTGCTGGTGAACATTCAATCTTTCGCAATGCCCGGAGCCGCCTACCTCAATCCCACGGCCTGGGGAGATTTTACCGGAATAAACTTCGCGGTCTGGTCGGTAACCCATATCCTGGCTGATCAGAAGTTTATGTCCTTGTTCTCCATGTTGTTTGGCGCGGGAATTTTGCTGTTTTGTGAAAAGTCTGAAGCGAAAAACCAGTCGCCCGCCAAACTGCACTATCAACGTACCTTTTGGTTACTGTTGTTTGGGCTGTTGCATGCCTACTTGTTTTGGTACGGCGATATCCTGGTAAGTTATGCCTTATGTGGTTTCCTGGTTTATTTGTTGCGCAACAAGTCAATTACCACCTTACTGGTGGTGGCATCGCTGTTTATGGTGATATCGGGTGGTTATTCTCTGCTGATAGGCATGAGCCTGAGCCAGTTTCCCGCCGAGGCTAAAAGCGGCATGATGGCGGCCTGGAACCCGGATCAACAGGAACTGAACAAAGAAATAGCCGCGTATCTGGGGAGTTATAGTACTGCCCTGACGTTTCGTGCAGAAGAAACGCTGTTTATGCAAACCTACGTGTTTTTTACCTATTTCCTGTGGCGGGCGTCAGCCATGATGTTGTTCGGCATGGCACTCTATAAATCCGGTTTTTTTCACCTTAAATGGCAAACTACTCGCTATGTGAAACTGTTGGTTACCGGCCTGATCTTTGGCCTGGGGCTAATTATATACGGGGTAAAAAGCAACCTGGCGCAGGCATTCTCATTAGAATACAGCATGTTTTTAGGTAGTCAGTTTAATTTCTGGGGCAGTGTGTTCGTGGCCCTGGGATACGCGAGTGCGGTAATGATAGCAGTTAAATTTCAATGGTTTAGCGCATTACAAACCCGTTTGGCCGCTATCGGTAAAACGGCTTTCAGCAACTACATATTGCACACTCTGGTGTTTACCACACTGTTTTATGGTTATGGCGCGGGTTTGTTTGCTGGCACTGAACGCTGGCAACAATTGTTGCTGGTTATCGCCATGTGGGGCGTGCAACTTTGGTTATCCACTCTGTGGTTGCAGTATTACCGGTTTGGCCCTCTGGAATGGGCGTGGCGCAGCCTGACCTATAGGAAAGTGCAGCCCTTCAGAAATTGACTGTCATTAAGAAACTAATAATCCACACTTTAAACAAGATGACGTTCTATTGACTCCCTTTAAATGAGCTTCAGAAAGTCAGCAATATGTTCAGTTCGAAGTCCTATTTGTGGCTCCCTTTACACGCAGTAAGCGAAGTATTCAGATGACACAACAATGAGAAGTATCAGGGAAGATACCAAATACCAATAAGTAACGTTAAGCATGCTACTCAGTGGAAATTGAAACGGTTTTAGACAAGGCAGATGTTTGCCGGTTTAATGGGTTAAATCAAAAACATCTAACGACGTATTAAACCGTTTCAAATCCATCGAAGACGCCATCTCAGCGGCTTACTTCTTTGTTGCGTGAAATTCGAAAGACCACCAGTATTACTTCATTCACGCGCCTCGAATTAAGCTCGCTGATATGGCGCTGAGCGAATGCTTAACGTTACTTATTGGTATGCTCAATGCCAGTATAGGGACATACTGTCATTGATGGTCATTGTTGTGCTGAATACGAAGGTTACGCTTTGCGTGTCAAGGGCTGCGGAGGATTCTTAAGGAGTGCCGCAGGCAGCATTCCTTAAGGCGTCGCCGGCGCCCCGGCAAATCAACATCAAGCGTTGAAATTTTGGTACTTTACGGACAGAGCCCTTTATTAATGATAACCACCTACTGAAGTAGGAAGTTTAGGGCTGAAAACAAAATGCAGGGCCAATGCCCTGCATTCAATAATATTAGATCAGATTACCCCTGATACTTTTCAAATACCAAAGTGCTATTGGTACCGCCGAAACCAAAGCTGTTACTCATCACCCGGGTTAAGTCAGCCTGACGCGTTTCAGTGACAATATCCAGCCCTTGCGCTTTTTCGTCCAGCTCTTCAATGTTAATAGACGGCGCAATAAAGCCGTGTTCCATCATCAGCAACGAATAAATCGCTTCGTTAGAGCCTGCGGCCCCTAAAGCGTGTCCGGTCATGGCTTTGGTTGCACTGATTGCCGGTGATTTACCAGCAAATACCGCCTGAATGGCTTCCAGTTCTTTAACATCGCCAACCGGTGTTGAGGTGCCGTGAGTGTTCAGATAATCGATATCACCATTTACCGTCGACAAAGCCTGTTGCATACAGCGCAACGCACCTTCACCGGACGGTGCTACCATATCGTAACCGTCTGAAGTGGCGCCATAGCCTGTTATTTCGGCGTAGATTTTGGCACCGCGCGCTAAAGCGTGCTCCAGCTCTTCCACTACAACCATGCTGCCACCACCGGAAATAACAAAACCATCGCGGTTAGCGTCATAGGTACGGGAGGCTTTTTCAGGGGTGTCATTGTATTTAGTAGACAATGCGCCCATGGCGTCAAATTCCATGGCCAGGGTCCAGTGCACCTCTTCACCACCACCGGCAAACACAATATCCTGCTTGCCTAACTGAATTTGCTCCAATGCTGCACCGATACAGTGGGCACTGGTGGCACACGCGGAGCTTAATGAATAGTTCACCCCTTTGATTTTAAAGGGTGTCGCCAGGCAGGCTGAAACGGTGCTGCTCATGGTTTTGGTCACCATGTAAGGCCCTACCCGTTTTACTCCCTTTTCACGCAGAATATCAGCAGCCAATACCTGATTGGCAGACGATGCACCACCGGAACCGGCAATAAGACCAGTGCGAACATTAGAC
This sequence comes from Planctobacterium sp. R6, assembly GCF_055755215.1. NCBI lineage: Bacteria > Pseudomonadati > Pseudomonadota > Gammaproteobacteria > Alteromonadales > Alteromonadaceae > Planctobacterium > Planctobacterium sp. R6. The sequence continues at coordinate 45,786 of NZ_JBVTQY010000026.1, read as the reverse complement.
ACCATGTCTTCTGTAAGCTTCGAATCTTCAATGGCTTCCTGCATCGCGATATAAGCATACGCGGCGGCGTCACCCATAAAACGCAGTGTCTTACGATCGATGTGCTCTTTCACATCAATATCAATACCACCCCAGACGTGACTACGCAGGTTGAGATCTTTGAATTCCTGAGCCGTCGAAATACCAGACCGGCCCTCTTTTAATGAATTTAAAACTTCCTGCTTATTGTTACCAATGCTGGATACGATACCAAAACCGGTGATTACCGCTCTTTTCATATTTTTACCTGTTAATTCGAAAGTTGCGCTATTGTAATGCGGATAGCAAGTGTAACTGGTCTGCTCTTTAGTGTACAAGTGTACGCTTAAATTTTTTTGAGAAATTTAATTTAACGACAAACATACTTGATGTTTGCGCCAGGGAGATTACACTTTCGTGAAAATTCACTAAGCAATACCGTTTTGAAACTCACAACCGCCTCCCTAACCTTCAATAGCAGTGGTACTCCAACATCCCAGCAGTTTGACGATGTTTATTTTTCGAACGACAATGGATTAGCCGAGTCAAAATACGTTTTTTTTGACCATAACCTACTGAATGATAGATGGTTTTCTCATAAAGAAAGTAGCTTTGTAATTGCGGAAACCGGGTTTGGTACGGGACTTAATTTTCTTTTGACCTGGCAGCTATTCAGAGAGCTTAAGCAAAACTGGGCAGCTGAGACACCGTTGCAGCGACTTTATTTTATCAGTACTGAGAAGTTTCCGATCAGCCTGCCACAACTGCAATTGGCATTACAACAATGGCCTGAACTATCGGATTTAAGCGAACAGTTGTTAGTTCAATACCCCATAGCGACACCGGGGTGTCATCGTCTGGTGTTTGACCAGGGCAAGGTTGTTTTAGATCTGTGGCTTGGCGATATTATTCACACCTTACCTGAGCTGCAAACCTATCAGGAAGGGCTGGTCGATGCCTGGTATCTGGATGGCTTTGCCCCCAGTAAAAATCCCGATATGTGGCAGGACAGTCTGTTTCAGAATATGGCCCGTCTGAGCAAGCCTGGCTGTACCTTTGCCACCTTTACCGCGGCCGGCATTGTAAAACGAGGGCTCAGAGAAAACGGCTTTATTGTCAAAAAAACCAGGGGATTTGGCCGTAAGCGGGACATGCTGATGGGCCATTTTGCGCCTGAGGAAACACGCAACGCAGCAGAAGAACCCGCAGCGCAACTCCCATGGCAACGCCCGCTACCTGGGCCATGGCAACGGCTGAAAGGCCATCATGCTATCCAATCTGTGGCTGTTATTGGTGGCGGTATAGCCGGTGCGAATCTGGCGGTAGCGCTACAATCCCGCGGATTTGATACCACGATTTATTGCAAAGATACGGAACTCGCTATGGGTGCATCCGGTAATCATCAGGGCGGCTTTTATCCCTCTCTGAATGCCGACTATTCACTGCAAAGTCAGTTTTATTGCCACGCCTTTGATTTTGCGCATCGCTATTACACTGAATTGGCCGCGCAAGGATTTGAGTTTGGTCATGACTGGTGCGGGGTGTTTTTTCCGGCATTCAGCGAGGAAGTGGCAAAACGCCAGGCAAAACTCATCAACAACGGCATCTGGCCGGAATCGCTGATACACAGCGTAACCCAGGAACAGGCGCAATCAATCACCGGTTTACACATGCCATACAATGGATTGTACGTACCTCAGGGGGGCTGGATACACCCCAAAGAACTGGTTCAGGCACTGTGGCAAAACGCGGCATCAATGGGTGCCCGGTTACAAGTTAACCATCAACTGAAGCAGGCGGAATTGTCAGCAGATGGCTGGCGACTACACTGGCACAACGACGCACATAGCCATGCTGATTGCGTCATTTATGCAGCAGGTTTTGAAAGCAAAAACATGCCCGAACTGGCCGGTATCCCGTTTACAACAACACGGGGACAGGTAGAACACCTTGCGCAGAGCGAACGTGCCCCTTCTCCCAAAGCGGTGATTTGTCACAAGGGGTACTACACCCCCTTCTATCAGAATTTGCAGGCTATGGGGGCTACTTTCGACAAAACCTCCTGTGCCCCACTCACTTCAGATGAAGATACCAGACAGAATTATCAGATGATTCAGTCAGCGTTATCCAGGTGTGACTGGATTGACAGATTACCGGAATCCGTACAGCAGCGCGCCGCAATTCGACTAAGCCTGCCCGACCACAAACCGATAATGGGTGCTGTACCCGATTTATTCAGCCAAAAGCAGCAATATCAGGCGCTGTATAAGGCCCTGCCATTGGCGCAGTATCCGACGCCAAAAGATTGGCAAAATCTGTATGTTTTGACTGGTCTGGGTTCACATGGATTAGGTACCAGTCCGCTGCTGGCTGAGGCATTAGCTTGCCAGATCAGCGGCGAACCTTTGCCGATGAACCAGGAGTTACTGGCAAGTGTAAGCCCAAACCGGTTTCTGATAAGAGATTTGATTCGTCGCAGAAATTAATCTGCGTCCACCAAAACATAGTCAGGCGTCAAAGAAGCCACAATAAAATGTGGTATGAAACCTTTGGTGGTGGCAACCGTAACCTTGTCGTAAATATTAACTATGCGCACATTCACTTCTACGCCCCGACCACTGCGATGCATAGTGCCGGTAAGTACGAACTGCATGTCACCGCGAGGACCGCTGCGTTCAAAAAACAGGTCCCCCTGAGGTGTCACCTGTATTTGATCCATGGCTTTGAAGTCCACAACGGCCAGGCCATACCCCTGCAACTCAGCGATAAAACTTTCAGCCAGACGGTTGCCCAAAATTGAAGGCGACTGCAATGCCTGGTTAAATTCCACAAACGAAGCGATCGCAATACGGGAGTTGGGAGTAATGTGTTTGGTTTTTTGCAGCAGGCTCATGGTCATTTGCTCAGCATAGTCACTCAGTGCTTTGTGAGTGTATGCAGGCTGGAAGCTGCTACGTGGCACAGGTATGACGGCAGTAAGCTGCTGCGTTTTTTGCTGCCCGGGCGACATGTAATGTGGCTGTTCTTCGGCAGATTCGGCATACGCCGTATCACTCATCGCCACTTCCAACTCGGACTTGTTCATTTTCGTGGCGGGGGCATCATCCTGATAAGGGTTTTCTATCACTTCGCCATCATCACTGTTAGAAAACACTGACTGAAAACTCGCCATTGTGGATTCGCACCCGGCTGTAAGAGTTGTCATCGCGATTAGTACATAGCCATGCAATTTCATTCTGAGATTCCTTATTACCGGCCCTGAATCAGCCCAATGCCATCAGTGCGTTGCTCATCAGAGGGTATCAGAGCTTCAACCACATAAAAGGGCACCAACATTTGCGACGTGGCCACAACGGCTTTGCTTTCCAGCCCCAGGATACGGGCGTTCACCAGAAAGCCTCCCTGATGTTTAGTCATGGTACCGGTCAGAATATATTGCATTGGCACCTTGTGTTTTAATTCCAGAAAATCCCGGCTCAGTAAAAAATCACCTGTTTCGGTGACCCGAATATAGTCTGTGGCTTTAAAATCCAGCACCGGAATACGAAACTTGTGCAGCTCATGGATAAAGGATTCTGCTATCTGATAACCCAACAAGTTGGTTTGATTTAAATCACTATCCGTTAAGGCAAAATGGGTGACACCTACCGGCGTCTGATCAGTCACGTACTCCATGTTTGCAATTAAATCCTGCGCCATATTTTGTACATAGTCACCGATGTGCTTGTGCAGTGCTTTGCCCTGATAAATGGCATTATCGTTCTGGTACATGGGCTCCTGGGTAATAGCCCCAAAACGATCAATTACTGGCTTGTCAGCGCCATATAAGTTCGGCTGCTCAGGGGCACCCTGTTGGGTTAACTGATTCCATTGCGCACAGCCGGTGATGCTGGTCAGTAGCGCTGAAACTAAAAAAATCTTTTTCATTTTGAGATCCTCACTCACCTTCTGAGCGGTATATTCTGCCACCGCGCGTTGTTATTTTTTCTGCCTGCCAAAATACATCATCGGGAATAAAGCGGGAGGCAGCTGCCACAACATCTTTGCTGTCCACATGTATAATTCTGGCATTGGCAATCACACCTTGTTCGGCTTCGGTTAGCGTGCCTGACAAATAAAAATCCACGTCGCGATGATTCTTGTATAGGTCATCGACATTTCGGCTAAAAACTCGATCACTTTTTTCTTCAATAATCAGATTATTAGTGGCCTTGTAATCCTGGGCGATGTATCCACGACGCGCCAACTCGGTCATCATGCCCTGTTCCAACTGGTGTCCCAGCAGTCGCAAAGGCCCCTGATGCTCACTATCAGTTTGCATCATTTCCACCGGAACAAAGGTAGCAACGGCAAAACGATATTGTTCTTTAGGCAGGTTAGCATAACGAAAAGTGTGAAATAGCTGTGCCGCCAACAACGAGGTATGCATATCGATTTTATTGTGTGGCTGCACCGCAATGACGGGTTGCGATTCGTCCGTCGCCCCGGCATTTGTTGTTTCACAGGCCGTTAATGTCACCAGCACAAAGGCCAGCCCCAGCAGGCGTAAGATTACCCTGTTTGAATTGTTCAGTAAGTTGAATTGTTTGTAGTTCATAGTGGTTATTCTCAGTTAACCGATTAACAGCGACGCATCTCTGCATCGGCTAAAGCAAGAATAAGGCCAACAAAATTTTGACAGGTTCAGGTAACTTTGTTTTTTACCTGAAATTCGGGATTGAGATAGCGTTTTTCCGCCATAATTTGTGCCATTTCGGCCACTGCCGTGCCGATTTGGCGATAGCTGTTGTACAGCGGGGCAAAACCAAACCGAATATAATTGGGTGCTCTGAAATCAGCAATTATGTTGGATTTTATCAGTGCCTGACACAACCCCCAGGCATGTTCAAACTCAAAACTAAGCTGACTGCCACGCTGTTCCGGCGATTCAGGTGAGATACAACGCAATTGGGTGCAATCTGGAGACGCTGATAAAAGCGCCAGAAATACTTCAGTCAGCTGCATGGACTTTTGTCTGATTTGAGTCATTGTCACCTGATCATACACATCCAGTGCGGCATCAACGGCACTCATCGCAATAACGGAGGGCGTACCAACCAACAACTGCCGGGCATCTGCGGCAGCCTGATAGTTAACGTCGAACTGAAACCCGTTGGCGTGGCCCATCCAGCCGTAGAGTGGTTGTTGCATTGCCTCCTGATGGCGCGTTGCCACATACGCGAACGCCGGTGCGCCAGGTCCACCATTGAGGTATTTATAGGTACAGCCCACAGCAAAATCCACCTGCCAGTCATCCAGCGCCACTGGCAATACCCCTGCCGAATGGGCCAGATCCACAATCACCAGTGCGCCATGCTTATGCGCTTTTGCGGTCAGTGCGGCAATATCCAGTTTCTGACCGGTTCGAAAATTAACTTCCGTTACCAGTAAAATCGCCGTGTCATCATCGATAGCTGACGCCAGTTGTGACTCTTCGACTAATTGTAACTGACACCGCGTTTGGCCAAGTAGATCTTCCAGCCCCTGCACCATGTATAAATCCGTTGGGAAGTTATCCGTCGTAGAAACAACCTTGTTCCGGCCCTGTTGCATAACCAATGCAGCGGCCAGCAATTTAAACAGATTGACTGAAATCGTATCACAACACAGGGTTTGCCCCGGTGCCGCACCAATGAGTTTAGCAATTCGTTCTCCGACATTAACCGGAAGATCTATCCATTGATGTTTGTTCCAACTGGTTATCAGGTCCACAGCCCATTGCTGTTCCGTCACGTCTTTAATCCGTGACTTTACACTAAGCGGCATCATTCCCAGTGAATTGCCATCCAGGTAAATAGTGCCCTGCGGGAGCAGAAATTGAGATTGAATAGCGGCTAACGGATCTTCGGCGTCCAAGTTATTAAGGTTAAATTTCATTGATGCTCTTTTTGTAATGCCTGTTTGAGGGTGTCAATTATCACCGGCCAAACTGTCGTACCTGGGTGTATAAAATCAAAATGCCCGACATCGGTTACTTTTACACGCTGAATATCCTTGAGATCATTCACCTGATCCACCGGCACAATCGTGTCATCGGTACTGTAAATGAGATGAGTATTGCTATGCATGGGATGAGATTTTGGATTAGCGTTTTGATAGGCATCAGGATTCTCGTCTGGCATCCCCTGCATAAACTGTTCAGTGACCTGCTGACAACCATTTTCTCCTCTGGCGTACGTATCAAGGTCAGCAATTGCCGCCAGACCAATAATACCTTTTAAGTTGGCGTTTTTCTGGGCGGCCAACAACCCCAGATGTCCCCCTGCCGAATGCCCGACGAGTAGCGTGTTTTCCGGCTCGATCTGTTTGCCCTTGATCAGGTACTCGATAGCATCGTGAATGTCGTAGAAGCTCTCAGGCCAACCACCCTCGTCATCACCTGTGCGGCGATATTCAACCGACCAGACCCGAAAACCAGCATCTCTTAGTGCCGCAGTAAAAGGACGACTGTGGGCAATATCGTAATGACTTAGCCAACACCCACCGTGTATAAATACAATGTCACCATAATATTGTTGAGCGTCTGGTAACCAACCTTCGATAAATTGCGACGCTGATGGGCCATAATTCAACACCTGCTCTGCAGACGGGTAATCCAGGTCCAGTACAGCCTGATAGGACACCTTGTTAAGTGAATTGGTCTCCCGGGCATGAGATTGCCAGCCAAGGCAAAATAAACAGAGACCGAAAAGGAATGTTTTGTGCAATCGAATCAAGGGGCCAGAGTTCTTAAAAAGACATTTTGCCCATTATTGCCCGGCAAAATGGTGGTTTCAAGCGCTCTGACCCAAGGAGTATTATTTTACGCTGTCCCAGAACATCAATGCTGAGCCTGTCATAAATAACCAGATGCCGATAATCGCCAGATCACCGAAAAACGGTAAGAACAACGTACTGCCAATAAAAAACGAGATACTGGCAATCGCTGACACCTTGTTTCTTTTCAGATTCTCGAGCATCACATCCTCCTTAGACTTCTGGCTGAAAACCAAAACTGACAGCGATGCGATTCCAGCTGTTAATCTCGATAATCAGGGCGGTCAATTCCACGACACCTTGCTCACCGAAGACCGCAAGCGTTTCCTTGTATAGCTGGTCATCTGGCTGCTGCACGCTGATACAAGTCACGGCCTCGGTCCATGCCAGTGCCGCTCGCTCTTCGGCACTAAAGCAATTTAATTCTCGCCAGGCGGGCAATACATCCAGTCGAGCCTGTTGCTCACCATCATTGCGGGCTTCATCTGAGTGCATTTTCTGACAATAGCCACAATGATTGAGTTGTGAGGCACGCAGTTTCACTAAATGCCGCAATTGCGCAGTAATGGCGACACCTTTTGGGGTCTCACCCAGCGCGGGAATATGGGTTAAAAACCGTGGACAAAGTTCAAAAACCTGTTTCGGTGAAAGTCGGGTTTGCATATTGCACTCCAATCTAAAGTTGTTGATAAAAACTGACTTTATTGTGGCTGCAGTGCAGCACTAATGATTGGAAATATGCGACAATTTTCGCTGCCGATATTGCTGTGGAGTTTCTCCGGTTTGTTTGCGAAAAACATTACTGAAATGGGCCTGATCATAATAGCCGCAATCCAGGGCAATATCTGCCAGTGAGAACTCACCGGACATAAGGTGTTGTCTGGCTCGCCGGATTTGTCCATAGCTATGGACTTGCAGCGGGGTAAACCCCAGAAGATTTTTAAAGCGTCGTTCCAGTGTCCGACGGCTCAGCCCCACAGCATCGGCAAGGTGGTTGGGTAACAGCAACTTCTGTGCTGCCAGGGTGACAATACCCAAGATTTGATTCTGGTCATTTTGCCTGCGCTCAACCAATCCCTCTAACCAGGCGAAAATGGCTCTCACCCGCCGGACCTGATCCAATTCAGGCAAGACATCACACAAGGGGTGTAAATCACACGCAGGCAATGCCGGTTCGTTTAACAGCGGCAATTGCAGATTTTTGCCGCTTTCCACGGCCACCCCCAGCAAGGCTTTTACGGCACCGGGCCGAAACCGAACGCTGACAAAATCGCGGTTTAAATCCCAGCACTGCCGGATAACCTGAGTCTGATGCAAAAGCAGTACATCAACATTGCCGTTACTGATATCAAAAGTGAGACTGGCACCGGCATCCGGATAAAACTTATCTTCCTGAATACGCGGAGTTTCCTGACCACCCACAGTGGCCCATACACATTGCACCCAGGCACTGAGCTTCAGAGAAGGCGCATAAATCTGCAAACCGGTTGAGGAAAAGCTGGCCGCAGGAATAATGTCGAAACCACCGTATTCTTTCAAAGGGTCAGAGTTGTTGAAAATGACTTGCTGCCATTATGAACCGGCAACAGGGCTGTTTCAAGAACCCTGCCCCTTGAAAATAACGTAGAAAATTGCTTAGAAAATTTTACAGGCAGTTGGCCCAGAACGCTTTGACATCGCTCTGGTCGGTTTCTTCCAGCTCGCCGTCAGCAAAGGCCTTATCCAGACTGGCTAACATGCCCTGGTTTAACGCTTCGATGGATTCCTGTCCCTGCAGCTGGCACTGGCTGACCACTAATGAAAAGTGACCGCTCAGATAGCCAGCAACAAATAAATCCTGGTCACTGCCCTGTTCTACCACCTGATCAAATTTAAGCTGGATATTATCCACCAATGCTTCAAAGTTGTTTGTATTTTGCAAAGTCTTTCCTGTTAGTTAAACCGGTTCTGCCACCGGATAGAGTACCTGATCGCGATACCCGGTAATCACCGGAATGAGTCCCGCCAATTCAGCATTGAGTGCATCATCGCCAGTGTCAGCTATCAAAGGTCTGCCATTTAAGGCCTGGAGTTTGGTTTTGGTGGCCACCACGAGAATATTTTCGCGCCCGACGGCACGAATCACCTCCGGGCTTAATTGCTGATTGCCACGGCCAAAGATATGTCCCTGACCGCCAATTAAAGTGATCACCAATTTGCAATTTTGTCCCTGAACCTGTTGGAACAGGCTGTTGGCATTCAAATCACTGGCCAGCAGTTCCTGATGTTGCACCAGATCGACGCCCAGTAAGGTATTCGGCAAGCCCATCTCGTCCATGACCGCCGCAACTGTAGTGCCGGACCCCATAATAAAAAGCTCGTCTTCCATCAGCTCAATCACGTGCGCCGCGATATCGGCCAACACCAGCTCTTCTGATTCTTTACCGCCATTCTTAACTGCCTGAACATAATGTAATTCAGCAGGTATGCGCATGGCGCCGTATTGGCGGGCGCGCACTTTCCCTTCACGAAAGGCGAATTCGTCAATATCCATCACCTGGGCATCATCAAGGCTAACCAGTTCCCCCTGAATCAACTTCTCCACCACCCGGCCTGCGGCTTTGGGGGTAATGGCGTACACACCAGAGTGAATTTTAACGCCCGCAGGAATGCCTAACGCAGGCAGCGATTCGGGAATTACACTGCAGACGTTACGGGCGGTGCCGTCCCCTCCTGCAAACAATAAAATATCCACACCGTATTCTGCGAGGCATTTAACGGCATTTTCAGTATCCGCCGCTTCTGTTTGGGTGTGCTGAGGGGTATAAATCACCTCTGAGGAAAATCCAGTTTTCTCGGCCACATACTGCCCCATTTCACCGGCAGCCGTGATCACCTGTACGATATCTTTGTATGGAGCAAACACCTGCAGCGCCGTTTCAGTGCGTTGGTTGGCCTTTTTCTCTGCTCCGGCGGCCAATGCCATTTGCCGGATATCAGCACCGTCGCTGCCTTTGAGCGCCATAGCACCACCAATGCCGGCATAAGGGTTTATTACCAACCCTAAGCGAAACTTTCTGGCAGTGTTAAACCTGGGTAAAACATCAGACTGCGACATCTAAGCGAAGCTCCGGGTGAAATAAGGATAAATGTAGCGACGGCGTTTGGTAAAACTCCTGCATGGCCTGCACCAGCATTTGCGCGCGCGCGGGTAAGCCCTGCTGCAGATAGAATTCTACCTGATGTAAAACTTTATCCTGAAAGGCAAAGCGATCCACTGGAGCTCCGTTAAGATTGTCGGTACTCACCCGGAATTTCAGGCCACAGGCAACCGAAAAACACCACTCAAGGGCCTGCGGTTTTACTTCCACCTTTTCAAAAGCAGCTTGTTGTTCCTGATTGCGCCCATCCGGGCAATACCAGTAGCCGTAATCCACCAGTTGACGTCGCTGTTCACCGGCAATGCACCAATGCGCAATCTCGTGCAGGCCACTGCTAAAATAACCATGAGCAAATTCTATCCGGTGCCAGGCACATGCATCATCTGCGGGAAGATACACGGGTTCTCCGTCACCTTTGACAAGTCGGGTGTTATAGGATGCAAAGCACTGATTAAAAATGCCAATAAGATCCTGGTAGCAGTGTTCTTGCACCATAGTGCTTTTGGGCCTTCCAGTTAGATGATGAAAATTCGTGGGCGCGCATTTTAACGTTTCAGGCTGTTATCTGTCCAATCGCATGAATTTCGCTCCGGGTTGACACACTGGTACTACCAGTATCACAATCAGGGTAATCAACAGAGTCAGTATCAGGTCCCGTATGCAACTTTCCGATATCATTCATTCTCGTCGCAGTATCCGCTCGTTTAGCGACAAGCCCGTTAGTGACGAGGTACTAGAAACCTTGCTAAACACGGCGCTGGAATCCCCCAGCAGCTCAAACGCACAACCATACAAAATCGCTGTAGCCAAAGGAGATATAGCCCAGGCCATAGCTAAAGATCTGGAAGACAAATTTTGGCGCAGCAATGCCATTAACCGTCAGCCCCTGCCCAAAAAGCTCATCTCAGCACTCACCAGTGACGCGATGCCAGACAGCGATTTTAAGCCGATTTTAGGTAAATACCCCGGCATATTTCAGAAACGTCGGGTAGAAACCGGCATGGGTTTGTATAAAGTACTTGGCATCAAACGCGAAGATAAAAAAGCCAGGGATGAGCACATGGCGAAAAACTTTTCGTTTTTCAATGCGCCTGTGGCGGTGTTCTTTTTTGTGGACCCCCGTATGAAACACATGGCATTAGTGGATGCCGGTATATTTATGCAAACCCTGATGTTGGCGGCGACTGACATGGGCCTGGGCACCTGTGCTCAGGGAGCACTGGGTATCTGGCGCTCGCCTCTGGACAAACATTTCGACATTCCCAAAGAATACAAACTGGTTTGCGGTATGGCACTGGGTTATCCCGATGACAATGTCGTTAATCAATACCGACCAGAAAAGCTATCGCTGGACGACCTTGTAATTAGTAGCAAATGACACTATTTAGCCAATATTGAAAGATTAATCAGAGTTTGTTCCGGCATGAGTGAGCACATAGACAACATTGTTACCTACCTTCGCAGTTCGGCGGAGCTGTACGAGCGGGTGCAGGAAGATGGCCTGAACGAGCAACTCATCGCCCTGCGCCAGTGGCAATGTGAACGTCTGCTAAACAGTCATGCTGAAATGTGCAAGGTGCCCAAGTTTCAGGTGGCTATTCAGTTTTTTGTGGATGAACTGTACGGCCCTAAGGACTTTAGTCAACGGGACAAAGACATTGAGCGCGTGGTGCCTAAAATGAAAAAGTGGCTGCCTGATGAAGCCCTTGAATCACTGGCGGTAGCCATTCACCTCAATGCCCTGTCGCAAGAATTGGACGTGGCAATGTTACGTCAGTTGAACGGCAGCGAAATCAACCGGGACAGCTACGCTCAGGCCTATGTCGCCTGTAACAACCCAACCGAACGGACGCTGCAAATTGATTATATCGAACAACTGGGGCTGGATTTAGCCCAGGTAGTGAGGTTACCCGGCATTGGTCTGATTCTGAAAATGGCCCGTACTCCCGCCAAAATGGCAGGACTGGCAACCTTACAGGAATTTTTGGAAAATGGCTTTACAGCCTTTAAACGACTCGGTGACGTACAGGAATTTATTGTGCCTGTTGTCAATAAAGAGCGTGACATCATGCAACAGCTGTTTGCCGGAGAAAATCCACTGCCAGCGATTTAGCCAACAAGGTGGAATGTTAACACCCCATTAAATCACTGTAAAAATGAGGAAAATAAAGGCCTTTATCGGCTTTTTATGAGCAAAAGAGGTGAGGCTGGCTAAATTTTCTGCTACATTCCGCGCCTTCAAACATTAACTTTTTAGTTCCCTAATACCCCACCAGATATCGCAACACACAGGTTGCACTGCGGGCATTGCTATTTCGGGAACATCGGAGACAAACATGGAACAGAATTACGGTTTTTTTACGCGCCTGTCGATGGCATTTAAAATGATTTTTAGTGGTGCTTATACCCGCACCTTATTACAACCCGTTGCAGCTGAACCTGAAGTTCCTCAGGTTGAAATCAAAGAACACAATCAGGACAGCGCCTTGCAATTAATCTCACTGTTGCAAAAAGAAGGGCGACTGGTGGATTTTATCAATGAAGACATTAACAGCTTTGCCGATGAGCAAGTGGCCGCCGCTGCACGCGTAGTGCATCAGGGTGTTAAAAAAGCGCTGGCGGAGCATGTCAGCTTTACGCCGGTGAGCGAAACACCGGAAGGCGAAAGCATTACTTTGGCAGCGGATTACAATCGCAGCCAATGGCAATTAACTGGTAACGTTGCCGGTCAGCCTCCCTTTACCGGAACAGTCATTCACAAAGGCTGGCAGGTCACCGAGATGAAACTACCCGCGGTGGTGGAAGGTACTAACCTGAATGTGGTTGCCGCTGCCGAGGTGGAGCTATGAGTGAGGCCCGATTTAGTGTCGGTATCGACTTAGGTACCACTCACTGTGTGTTGTCTTACACTGAGTTAGCGCACAACAAGCAACAACAGGTATTGGCTATTCCACAGTTAGTGGCGCCGGGTCAGGTGGAACAACGAGAGGCCTTGCCCTCATTTTTGTTTTTACCCAACGCTGCGCAATTTGACAGTCAACAACTGGCTTTACCCTGGTCTCAGGAATATCCGGTTACCGGCCAATTCGCCAGAGATTTGGGTCAAAAAACCCCGGACAGATTGATCAGCAGCGCCAAAAGTTGGCTGTGCCACAATCAGATAGACCGCCGCAGCGGTATTCTGCCCATTGACGCGCCAGAAGACGTCACCAGGCTGTCACCCTTTGACGCTTCCAAAGTCTATTTACAACATTTACACAGTGCCTGGCAGCAACAGTTTCCTGATGCCCCGCTGAACGAACAACAAGTGGTGATCACGGTGCCTGCATCCTTTGATCCCGCCGCCAGAGAACTGACGATGGCCGCTGCCGCAGAGGCAGGATTAGACCACGCCGTACTGCTGGAAGAACCCCAGGCAGCCTTATACAGTTGGATAGCTAAAGCCGGTGACAACTGGCGTGAACAGGTGTCTGTTGGCGATATTATTTTAGTGGTAGATATCGGTGGTGGTACCACGGATTTATCCCTGATGGCCGTCAGTGAAGAACAAGGGGCACTGCAACTGACCCGAATCGCAGTCGGTGATCATATCCTGCTGGGCGGTGACAACATGGATCTCACCCTGGCTCATGTGGTGGCACAAAAACTGGCGCAACAGGGCAATCGTCTGCAACCCTGGCAGATAAATGGTCTGGCGCATGCCTGTCGCTCAGCCAAAGAAACACTACTGAGTGACAATGACACTCAACAGGTGCCTCTGGTTGTACCCAGCAGAGGTTCCAGTTTAATGGGCGGCAGCATGCGCGCTGAATTAACCCGCGATGAAGTACAACAAGTACTGATTGAAGGCTTCTTCCCGGTTGTTCCCGCTGATGCCGCGCCTCAAAAACGCGGACGAGCAGCACTCTCTACAGTCAGCCTGCCCTTTGAACAGGACGCCGCCATTACCCGTCACCTGGCCGCTTTTTTGCAGAAACAAAAACAGGCCAGCGAACATTTGCATGGCTTCAACGGTGACAATGCCAATAGTTTTATGCACCCCACCGCGATTTTATTTAATGGCGGTGTTGCCAAAGCTGACAATATCGTGACCCGCATCACAGAAGTGGTAAACAGTTGGCTGAGCAGCGAACAGGACAATGGCCTGAAAGTATTAACCGGCATAGATGTAGATCAGGCGGTAGCCAAAGGGGCCAGTTATTATGGTCAGGTCAGACTCGGAGACGGCATCAGAATTCGCGGGGGCACCGCAGCGGCGTATTACGTGGGTATTGAGTCTGCTATGCCCGCCATTCCGGGCATGCCGCCCCCCATGGAAGCTTACTGTTTGGCGCCATTTGGTATGGAAGAAGGCACCGAGGCGGATTTGCCATCACAGGTATTTTCTCTGGTGGTGGGTGAGCCGGTCCGGTTCAGCTTTTACGAATCAAAAACCCGCCGGGAAGATCAACCTGGCACCCGTTTAGATTTCTGGACCGAAGAAGAGCTAACCGAATTACCGGAAATCGAGGTAACGCTGCACTCTGACAGATACAAAGCCGGAGACACCGCTTCCGTGCAATTACTGGCGTCCATCAATGAATTAGGCACACTGCAATTGAGCGCCATGGATGTCAATAGTGACGATCATTGGCAGGTTAGTTTCGATACCCGAAATTAAACCAGATCGGTGTAGCCAGATCTCATCTGGCTACCTGTCTTTCAGATACATCACAATTCTTACAGCGCTGAAAAAGTCACTCAATTATGCAAAAGAAATATGTTTTAGGCATTGACCTTGGCACCACCAACATAGTAGTTAGTTATTGCTCACTGACTGATAAAAACAGTGATATCAAGATATTTCCAATTCCACAGGTGGTGGCACCGGGTCAGATAGAAGCCCTGCCTTTGCTGCCTGCCCTGCGCTATCACTACGCTGAGGAGTTTGACCAATCAGCCACACAGTTGCCCTGGAAAACCGATACAATCAACAGTGAACTCACCAATGCTGTCATCGGTAAATATGCTCAGGAGTTGGGCAATAAAACCCCGTCGCGCCTGGTGAGTAGTGCCAAAAGTTGGCTGGGTTACCGCGGCGAATCCAACGCCGAAATTCACCTGCCTGAACAAGCACCGGAAGGTGTGCAAACCTGCACGCCACTGGAAGCCACAGCCAGTTATCTGGCCTACATTGCCGCCGCCTGGGATCATCAGTTTCCCGATGCCCCGATAGCACAACAGTCAGTAGTCATCACCGTACCGGCTTCATTTGATGATATCGCCAGAGCGTTAACTATTGAGGCCATTAAGCGCGCCGGATTTAAAGATTTTAGTTTACTGGAAGAACCGCAGGCCGCCTGTTATTACTGGGTCGCTGAGCACAACACAGAGACGCTAAAAGGCCATAAACACCTGATGGTGTGTGACGTGGGTGGCGGAACCACCGATTTTACCCTGATTAAAATTGGTAAGTTTTCCGAAAACAGCCCGGTGCCGGAGCTGGAACGCATCGCCGTCGGTGATCACCTGATGCTGGGCGGCGATAATATGGATCTCACTCTGGCAGTTCGGGTGCTGCAGAAGATGGAATTGGAGCCCACGCAGCGCAACATGAGCCAGGTACTGGTGCAATGTCAGCGGGCCAAAGAAATCTTGTTGTCAGACGAGGCACCTGATGAAATTCGCATTCAGTTGCAAACCGGTGGCAGCAGTTTATTTGGCAGCGTGAAGGAAACCCGCTTAACCCACAAAGAAGTGCAACAAGCATTGCTGGACGGCTTTTTCCCTCTGGTGACCAGTGGCAGTCATCCCAAGTCCCGCAAACGCTCACTATCAGATTTATCCCTGCCCTATCCCGCAGATGCGGCTATCTCCAGGCATATTTCCAGCTTCCTGAGCAATGAACAGCAAGCCTTGTTGGAAGATGAAAGCGACGCACAGGACATGGTGATCCCCGATGTCTGGCTGTTAAACGGTGGCCCTTTCCTGAGTGCACAAATCCAGACCCGGTTAAAAGCCCTGGTGGATGGCTGGAGCAGCGACAACGATATCACCTGGCTGACTAATCCCGAACCACAAACCGCTGTCGCTAAAGGCGCAACCTTATATGGTCGTGCCAAAGAGCAAAACCAAAAACTCATTAAAAGCGCGGTGGTACGTCACTACTTTCTGAAAGCTGCCAGTGCCGAAGGCGACAAAGCCATCTGCCTGTTGCCCAAGCACACTGAACTCAATACAGCGCAGCAGTTAGCTCAGCAGTTCACTTTACGCAAAGGGCAAAAAGTACAGTTTGATATTGGCTACAGCCTGGAAGAAAAGTCCTTCAGTGTAGGTGAAACCCTGCCCTGGCATGAAAGCCTGCACCAATTACCGGGCCTGAAAACCACACTGGAAGGTGATTCAGAGGTAGAGGTAAATATTGTTGCGCAACTGGATGAGCTGGGCGTACTCAATGTGGTGCTACATGAAGTGGGTGCTGCAAATCAACATGAATTAGCCTTTAATTTGCGCAACGAAGAAGACACCAGTCAGGCAGAGTTACACCCTAATATTTACAAAGTCATTGCCGCTATTGATAGCTGGTTTGGTCCGGCCGGTAAAAAACCGGCTAAAGAGCCTCTGCGTAAAACCCTGGAAAAACTGTTAGGCAAACGGGACAGCTGGAACAGCGCCGATGCCCGGTATTTGTTTGACCACCTGTTGGCACAGGTGAGTCGTCGTCGACGCAGTGAAATCCATGAGCGCACCTGGTTTAACATGGCAGGCTTCTGTTTGCGTCCAGGTATTGGCTATCCTGGTGATAAACAGCGCATCGAGGCCATCTGGTCGTTATACAGTCAGGGCATTCAATTTGTGCAATCCGCTGAAATCTGGGCTCAATGGTGGGCTTTCTGGCGTCGCGCCGCAGCAGGTCTGACTCAGGAGCAACAGCTGATCTTGTATACCGATACTAATCATGTGTTACCCGCCAACAAACGCAAGCAAGGTGGTAAAGTAAAAGTTACCGCCGCGGTTGAAGAGAAAATCCGCTTAATTGGTAGCCTGGAACGCCTGCCCACGGATATCAAACTCAACATTTTAAACAGCATCGGCAATCAACTGGGTGACAAAAAAGTCAATAAAGATATGGCCTGGAGCGCAGCGCGCCTGATAAATCGCAAAATGATTTATGCTGACAGCCGCTATGTGGTACCGGTAGAAGTGGCGCAAAAGCTGATCGAAAAAGCATTACAGCAGGACTGGAAAAATAACCCCAATCTGGCGTTACTGGCGGTATCCGGCGCTAAACCAGTGGCGGATGTCGATCCCATAGATGAAAAACTGAAGCAACAAATTGCCGAACGACTCAGTTCGCAAGACAGCTATCTGGCCATTCTGAAGGGAGACGAAAGCGCCAACCAGAACAACCAGTTATGGGGCGACGAGTTACCTTCCGGGCTGATACTTTGAAAAAGTAAATAACCCATCATCTAAAGAAGATGGCTTTGTATTGACTCCGTATAAGGGAGTTCAGAAAGTCAGCAATTTGTTCAGTTCGAAGTGCTATTCATGGTCCCTTTAAACGCAGTAAGCTAAGTATTCAGATCACACAACAATGAGAAGTATCAGGGAAGATACTTCAATCAATGCCAGTATAGGGACATACTGTCATTGATGGTCATTGTTGTGCTGAATACGAAGGTTACGCTTTGCGTGTCAAGGGCTGCGGAGGATTCTTAAGGAGTGCCGCAGGCAGCATTCCTTAAGGCGTCGCCGGCGCCCCGGCAAAACAACATCAAGCGTTGAAATTTTGGTACTTTGCGGGCAAAGCCCTTTTGAAAGATAAGCACCTACTGAAATAGGTGGTTTTGGGCTGAAAACCAAAACAGCGGGCCAACGCCCGCTGTACTATTTCATCCTAAGCGCTACCTGAACAGTACCTTTTCCTGTTTAAACCAGTACACACAGAAGGCCAGCAGGCCACCAGCAATCACCAAAGTGGAAGTCAGGATGCCCATTAAGGCGAAATAATCCATGGTGCCTTTGATCAGTTCTTTGATGGCCAAAGCCACGTTAGTCAGCGGCACCCAGGCCCAGATCCCTTCCAATGTAATGCCAGGCGCCATCGCCACAACGATGGGCAAGATCACCATGAGAATCAGACTGCTCATATAGCTTTGCGCTTCTTTATAACTGCGGGCATAAATTGACAGGCTCAACAAGATAGCGGCAAAAATAGACGCCACCGGCACCAGCATCACAAACATCAGAATGTAATCGATAACGGCAATCTGGGTCATCATGTCCTGAATAAAAGTGATGGCCATGCCCTGACCTATCATTATGCCCCAAAAGCCCATACTGAATATGGTTACCAGCGCTGCCACTATGGCCGCAATCAGCACTACCACAAACTTGCCCAGCACCAGTTGAGTTCTGTCCAGTGGCACCAGCAATAAAGTTTCCAGTGTGCCTCGTTCTTTTTCACCCGCGGCCAAATCACTGGCCGGTACCATGGCACCTTGCAGACACAATATGAACAACATATAAGGGATCAATCCGCCGATTTTTTCACCCCAGTTTTCACGGGCTTCTGCGATATTGTCTTTTTCCAGTACCACGGGTTTTAACAACGCCAACTGCTTAGACTCTGGCACCGACAATGTTTCAAAAGCCTGCTGCCGCTTATTTTCGTTCAGCGTAGCCACATACTCTTTGATGCGGGTTTCCACCATATTCAGGCCAGCATCATTTAAATACAGGGTCACGGTACTTTGCCCCACGTCCAGTACTGCGCCGGCGGCATTAGCGTCCAGTTCAATAACAAAATCTAACTGCTTGTCGCGGATTTGTTGTTTAAAATCAGTTGGTTCCGCTAAAGAAACCAATTCAAAACTGGCATCATCGCTAATTTGCTGCACCAGTTCAGGATGATGTTGACCGCCAAGCACAGCAAATTTGAGTACTTTGTTTTGTGCGTCATCTAATGCTTTGGAGGTGAAATAGCCAATGGCACCAAACATAGCAGGGAACACCAGCATCGGTAAGGCAATCATAAAAAACAGGGTTTTGCGGTCCCGCAATAACTCTTTAAGCTCTTTTTGTACCACTAACCACATTAGCCTTCTCCTCGCAGAATATTCATAAACGCGCTGTTCATTGACTGACCCGCCCCTCTAAATTGCGCAATATCATTCATATACTGAGTGCGCCCCAAATTAATAACGGTGACCTGATCACACAATTCCGCCACTTCATCCAGATGATGAGTAGAAAAAATCACCGGGGTATTTTGTGTTTTAAGGTGTCGGATAAAATCCATAACGGTTTGTGTCGCCATAATATCCAGACCGGTTGTAGGCTCATCCAGCACCACCACTGACGGTGAATGCACAACCGCTCTGGCAATGGCGGTTTTTTGTTTCATGCCGCTGGAATAGTGCTCTGAACGGCGGTCCAGCCAGGCATCCATATCCAGCATGTCAGACAGTTCCTGAACCCTGTGCTCAGTTTCTTTGGCAGACATACCGTGCAGGCGAGCAAAATAACTGATGTTTTCGCGTCCGGTTAAACGGCCATACAGCCCGGTATTACCGGACAAAAAGCCGATGGATTTGCGGGCAATAGCGGGAGAATCTGCGACATTGTGACCGTTAATGGCTATTTCACCTTTATCGGCCTTTAAGGCCGATGACAACACTCTGAGGGTGGTGGTTTTGCCGGCGCCATTTGGCCCCAATAATCCCAAAACTTGTCCTTTTTCACAGTGAAAAGACACGTCTTCCACCGAATAAAAGAAAGGCCCTTTCAATCGCGGATCGGCTTTTTCCTGTGCCGTCAGCTTTTTGGGATTTTCAACGCGAAATCGTTTTGCCAGTTGCTTAACTGTAATCATCCGTTTATACCTGTTATTTTGTTTTTGGAACTATCATAGTGTGACTATGCTGATTTTTATTACAAAGAAAATTTTTTATCTGTTTTTTTGGGGACAGCTTGTGTAAAAATTAGGACGAAGACAGGCGCATTGGCGCAGAATTACCAAAGACATGAGAAAACAACAGGTCAGGATATAATGGACGACAATAAACAGGCTCCCGAAAAGCCAGAAGAACCACAGTCAGGCAATACCGAATCACCAGAAGAAGCGCAACCGACAGCAGAGAACCCTTATGCCAGCCCGACAGAGAGCCAGCCTGACGAATCTCCGGCAAATGCGATGGGCCCCATCGCGGCATTACAGGCCATTATTCTCAAACCTAATTCAGTGTTTGCCCGTATCAAAGATGCGCACAACTGGTCGTGGGTGGCCTTTATATTTGTGGCCTTCTTCTCTGTACTGCCGACCTGGTTGTATTTCAATCAGATTGACATGAACTGGTACAGCGATATGGCAATTGAAATGCAGATGCCTGATGTCAGCCCGGCAGAGAAAGAACAGGCAAAACAACTGATGTTACAACAAAGCATCGGTAGTTTTACCGCCTTCTTTTTGGTCATCGGTATAGTTATCATCAACGCGGTATTTGCCTTTTATCTGACAAAAATTACCCAAATTGATGAAGACAATGTATTGGGATTCAGCGACTGGTACGGCTTTACCTGGTGGGTGTCATTGCCATTTGCCTTTTTTAGCATATTAACGACAATCATACTTCTGCTCTTTGGCGGCCCACAAACACCACCTGAATATCTGAGCGTATTTTCCCTGGCGTTTGTATTAGGTCTGACCATGGATTCAGCCTGGCATGGCTGGGCACAAGGGATCAGTGTGGATGCATTATGGGTGATTTATCTGACAGCGGTGGGGGTCAGCCAATGGACCCGGTTAAGCACCCGGCAATGCACCATTATCGCTACTGCACCCTTTGCCATAATCTGGGGTGTGTGGGCACTATTTCTTATTTTTTAAGACCAGGGCCCCACTTTTTGAGATCAGGCTCTTGTCCGCAGCGGCCTGAAATAGTCCTGATTGTCATAGTATTCAGGGCTGTCATTATTGGGGTCCCAACCTGGGATCCCCAAAAGTGGTAAAGGCTTCATCATTTTCTTTTCCCTGAACAACGCACCTTTGTGGATAAGCTTGCACAATTCTTTGTCCAGATATTGATACTGTTCTTCAAGCGGCATTGCATAAAAGTCATCGGTGACAGCGATAGCGATGTATTTACCGGTCAAACCAATGTATGGCGCTAACAACATTTCGTAATTGGCGTGTCCAAACATAAAAAGCTGCGTTGAAGCCTGCCATTTTTGCCGCTGTTCAACAAAGGCCTCATGCCATTGGTGATTTTGCAAGGCTTGCAGATGTGTTTTATCGCAATAAGTCAACACCGCGCCACACTCATCAAAATGAGTAACGCGATTTCTGACCGCAGTGCGGGGATGCAAGCCGTGTTGTTGAATTTCAGAGATATGCAGTTGATTTAAGGCTTTTTTACTGGCCGGAAACAGACACCAGATAAGCGCATTAAACAGGTCATGCCAGCTGTCAGGCCTGGTGGGTACGCAACCGGTCTGATGAATGATTTCTTCGTAATACAGGCCGTCGGTTTGCAGCGCGGTTTCTTTTTTCTGCAATGCAGCATCACAAACGAAGCGCATACCCGACAACCCACTTGCCGCTGCCCACGCATTGAGTGTAGCGACATCCACAAAACCTGATTGCTGTTGCATTCTGAAAAGCTGTGCCAGATGCTTAAAATAAGGCTTTTCCAGCCAGGAGGTAAACCAATTTTCAGGGGTGACAAATCGTTTTGGGGAATACTGCAAACCACGTTCCGGTTGATAAAGATGAGAATTTGAATAAGCTTAAGCACGGAATCCTGTCCCAAGGGACAAATCTCCCGACAGAAAACATTATACAAGAGAATAAAAATGCGAAAATCTTTTTATGGTATCGCGCTGGCAGGTTTGCTGTCAGGCAGTGTTGCGGCAGATACGTTTGAACAAGCGTTGCAACAAGTTAAAGAACAAGATCTCAGAGAGCATGTAAAAACCCTGGCTTCAGACAAATTCGAAGGTCGTCAGCCTACCACGATTGGCGAAGCTTACACTCTGGAATACTTTACCCGTCAGTTTGACAAGCTGGGTTACACGCCCGGTGTCGATGGCAGTTATTTACAACCGGTAGAATTGGTTAAAATCGAAGCCGATCCAGACATGACACTGGATATCGCCGGTGACAAATTTGAGTACAAAGTAGGTATGGTGGCCGGCACCAGCCGTGAATCCGAACTGGTAGAACTGAAAGACTCAGAACTGGTGTTTGTGGGTTACGGTGTCAACGCACCGGAATACGACTGGAATGATTACGAAGGCCTGGATGTCAAAGGCAAAACGGTAGTTATCCTGGTGAACGATCCCGGATTTGAAAACCCGGATAGCGGTAAGTTCCAGGGTAAAACCATGACCTACTATGGCCGCTGGACCTACAAATACGAAGAAGCCAGCCGCCAGGGCGCAGCCGGCGCATTGATTGTGCATGAAACCGCCCCCGCCTCTTATGGCTGGTCTGTGGTGGCCAACAGCTGGAGTGGTCCGCAATACGGTTTGGTTACCGCCGATGGCAACCAAAGCCGGGTAAAAGTGGAAGGCTGGTTATCAGTAGAAGCGGCGCAACAGGTGTTCGCTAAGGCCGGACTGGACTATGCGGAAGAAAAACGCAATGCTCAACAAGGTCCATACTCAAAAGCGATGGGCAGCAAAGCTTCAGTCACAGTGAAAAGCACACTGAATAAATCCACCAGCTATAACTTTTTAGCGACACTTCCCGGCAGCAAGCGCCCCGATGAGCACATCATTTATACCGCTCACTGGGATCATCTGGGTAAAGACCCCGCTAAAGAAGGCGACAATATATACAATGGTGCCCATGACAATGCCACCGGTAGTGCCGCATTGATTTCAATTGCGAAGGCATTTGCCAGTTTAGAGCAGCGTCCCGAGCGCTCAGTGAGTTTTTTGCTGGTAACCGCTGAAGAACAGGGATTGTTAGGCTCCAAATATTATGCTGAGCACCCGGTTTACCCACTGGCTAAAACCGTTGCTAACCTGAACATTGACGCCATGAATATCATGGGTCCCACTAAAGATGTTGAAGTAGTGGGCATGGGTAAATCTGAGCTGGAAAAATACCTGAAAAAAGCAGCGCAGCGCACAGACCGTGTGTTGGTGCAGGAAAGCCGTCCGGCAGCGGGCATTTACTACCGCTCCGATCACTTCAGCCTGGCGAAAAAAGGCGTTCCGGCCCTGTATGCCAAAGGCGGTCCAACCCCACTGAACGAAGAGATTGCCGATTACCGTAAGAAAATGTCCGTCATCCAGACGGGTTGTTACCACCAGGTTTGTGACCAATATCGCGAATCATGGAACTTTGAAGGTATGGTGGAAGACGCACAAATGTACTTTGAAATAGGCTTTGATATCGCCTCTGGTGACGACTGGCCACAATGGAGTGAAACCAGCGAATTTCAAAGACCTTAAGGATAATTATCCTAAAAGACGAAAAATGGGCGGTGTTATCCGCCCTTTTTATTGCGTTTTTGGTTTAAGTCACAAAGCGTGGCGAACCTGATTGTGTGAATTTTGCACAGCAAATATCAACACGCTCTAAGCTATTGTAAAAAAATTACAGTTTTAACTTGCATTTTCCGGCCATACTGGCACATTCAGGGGCGTAGGACGTTGTTAGGAATGAGGCCAAAGACGCTAAAATATCGTTATCTTTCCCTTCGTAATTTTATCCCGGTTACCGTTCCCGGCAACGCCATTTTTTAGATTCACCAAAACAGAGAGAAACCTAAGTATGTGCGGTATATTCGGTATTTTGGACATTAAAACCGATGTGTCAGAACTCAGGACGCAAGCCCTGGATTTGTCAAAATTGTTGCGCCATCGCGGCCCGGACTGGTCAGGTATCTGGAATAATAATAATGCCATTTTGTGTCACGAACGCCTGGCCATTGTTGATGTAGATACCGGTGCCCAACCTCTTGTCAGTCGCGACGAAAATAAGGTGCTGGCAGTTAATGGTGAAATCTATAATCACAAAGAATTAGCAAAAAATTTAAACACGCCTTATCACTTCCGTACCAAGTCGGACTGTGAAGTCATACTGCCGTTGTACGAACAAAAAGGCGTGGAGTTTATTGATGACTTAAAAGGCATGTTTGCCTTTGTTTTATACGATGAGACTCAGGATGCCTATTTAATCGCCCGTGACCACATGGGGATTATTCCGCTGTATACCGGCCATGACGAACACGGCAATTTTTACGTAGCGTCTGAAATGAAAGCGCTGGTACCTGTATGTAAAACGGTAAACGAATTCCCTCCGGGTCACTATTTCTGGAGCAAAACCGGTGAAATGGTGGAATATTACCAAAGAGACTGGATGGAATACGACGCCGTTAAAAATAATGAGTCTGACCTTGATGAATTAAAAGGCGCTTTTGAGAAAGCAGTTAAAAGCCACATGATGTCAGACGTGCCATACGCCGTACTGCTATCCGGTGGTCTGGACTCTTCTTTGGTGTCTGCGGTAGCAGCCAAATATGTTGCCAAGCGCGTTGAAGACGAAGACAAGACACAGGCCTGGTGGCCGCGCCTGCACTCATTTGCCGTAGGTCTTGAAGGTGCTCCTGATTTACAGGCTGCGCAAAAGGTGGCGGACATGATTGGTACCGTTCACCACGAAATACATTTCACCATTCAGGAAGGCCTGGACGCCATTCGCGACGTCATTTACTTCCTGGAAACCTACGACACTACCACCATTCGTGCCTCTACGCCTATGTACCTGATGAGCCGGAAAATTAAGGCCATGGGCATAAAAATGGTGTTATCCGGCGAAGGTTCTGATGAAATATTTGGCGGCTACCTGTATTTCCACAAAGCGCCAAATGCCAAAGAATTGCACGAAGAAACCGTGCGTAAATTGCAACGCCTGCACATGTTTGATTGTGCCAGAGCCAACAAGGCCACCTCCTCCTGGGGTGTGGAAGCGCGTGTTCCCTTCCTGGACAAAGAGTTTATGGATGTGGCCATGCGCCTGAATCCTCAGGATAAAATGTGCTCTAAAGAGCGCATGGAGAAGTGGATCCTGCGTAAGGCCTTTGATAATGGCGAGTATTTGCCTTCTGAAATCTTATGGCGTCAGAAAGAGCAGTTTGGCGATGGCGTAGGCTACAGCTGGATTGATTCTATCAAAGATTATGTTGATCAAGCGGTCACGGACCAACAGATGAGCACAGCGGCGTTCCGCTTCCCTCATAATACGCCGGATACCAAAGAAGGCTACTTCTATCGCACCATTTTCGAAGAGTACTTCCCACAAGAAAGTGCCGCAAAGTGTGTACCGGGTGGCAAATCTATCGCCTGTAGTACTGTTGAGGCCCTGGCCTGGGATGCAAGCTTCCAGAGCATGGCAGATCCGTCAGGTCGTTCTATGAAAGACGTGCACGGCAAGCAGTAAGTTTTACTTTGCTAACAATGAAAAAAGCCCGTCAGTGATGCTGCCGGGCTTTTTGCTTTTTAACTGCGCTGAACTAGTGTGGCAAGCTTTGCTGAAACTTCTCCACCAGGCCATCCCACTCTGCAGAGTCACCCCGTACCAGATGGGCTGAGTTCTTAAATAAAAACTTCGGTGGCGTGAACAGGTAAGAGCGCTTTTTAAATATCCAACTTCGGGTTATACCATGCCCGTCATCACCGCACTCCTGTTTGGCTCCCAGATCGAACATACTTTCCACCTCATTTAATCCCTTTTTAATGGCCTCCTGATTTTTAGCGCTGTCAGGTTCAATACTGATCAAAACGGCGGTGGTTTGCGGTATCCCCATCAGAATTTCACAGATAAAAAAGATACTGCCACCGCGAAAATACATGGCTTCATTGCTGCCCAGTGCTACATTGGCATGCCTGGCCAGTTGCTGTTGATAACGCATACCGTTAAACATGGCCCGGGAAAATGGCAGATGCACATCACCAAAGTTGCGATTTAAGACATGCTGCAAAAACTCCTTGCCCATAGACTCCCCCACCTTTTCACTGCGAAAAACCCCTTCTTCCACATTAACCTCAACAAACATCCCCGACGACAATAAAATGCTTTTTACCGCCTGATAATTGTAGATGGAGTATGGCTTGTTGGTTTTCGGGTTTTGGGTGGTATGGATAGCCTTTGACATCGCAGAAAAAAACACCGTGACATCGATGAAGCTATTTTTAATGTCTTCATCAAAGCCACTGATATTTTTTTCCGAGGTGCAGAGCATAATATTACCGGTTTCGTTGAACATGTAATATTTTGGCAGGGGCTGATACACCGAGGCTTGTTGAACTTTGCTGGCCGACGGTTCCGGCCCGCCAAACCAACGCTTTAACCAGCTAAACATGTATCACCCTCAACCAGACAGCATTAACCTGTCGCCTGATGATTACGCCTGTCAATGATTAGGACTCAGTTAAACTTTGTTTTAAGGTATTCACCAGTTCGTTAAAGTCCGGGTTGTCCATGGCTTCGTTTAAATTCTTCGCTTCCGGAATAAAGGCCGGCGGTACAAACAGGTACGTGGTTTTATCAATATTCAGTGAATACGTTTTATTCTGTGCTTTAAAGCAAGGCCCGGCCTGAAACACCTTTGACGCCTGTTGCGAGTCAACACTAAGCACAATTGGCGTAATGGAAACAGCGCCTAACAAATATTCACAGACAAAAATTATGGTGCCCACTTTGGTATCTGTGCTGGTGCTGGAACCCGCGACGGTGATGTCCTGACCTTTTTTTCCGATATCCCCCAGCATTTGCATTAATGAATTGCCTACAGCCGCCAGACCGCCACTGAAGCCCAACAATGCGGTAATTAATTCACTGCCAAAGGTAACACCCCAGGACTTACTGCTAAACTGCACATTACTCTCGGTGACCTTAACAAACAGACCCGAGCGGGATACCACTTTATCAATCGCTTCGATATCGTACAGCGTGTCATTGTTTTCACTCATGGCCTTGGTCATCGCGGCAAAAAACACACTGACCTGGCCAAAGGCCTCTGACGCTTCCTGCGAAATGGCAGCGCCTTCAGAACTACCGCCATTAAGCGTTGTAGCCACAAACAGATTGCCGGTGGCATTGATAGCAAATTCCTTCGTAGCAGGGATTTCCTTAGCCTGTGACAGGGTGATCGATTTTGCCCGACTCTCGGCATTACTCACTATCGACCAGTTCGCCGGGTTTGAGCCACTTCCTGATCCAGTGCTCGTGCTTTCAGTATCTTCCGCCATTGTGATTCTCCTTGTTCAGATTGATTAATCCATAGATACATTCAGATGTGAAACAACGCATTTATGGTAAGAAATAATATTACCAAAAAACCATAGCATATATTTTCTGTTTCACACTTCAAAAATGAAATTTTTTCTTATCAAGGCTGAAACTCACTCGGTTCGAGTCACAAGAGGAAGATAAAAAGCCAACATAGCCCGGAGAAAAAGAACTAAGCGACAGAACCGTCGCTTAGTGTACTAGATTTATCAGGCTGCTGGCTGCAAAGCCTCATCATAGAAAATGGACTTTTCAATAGTACTATAAAACTTTTGATAGACATCCTGCTCAGTGATCTGTTTGTGCTCGACAGTTTCACCATCTGGATTATCCCGACGATAAACAAAACTGGTTCGCACCTTCATACTCTCTCCATAAGGTGAGATAGTAATGGTGGCGCTGACTGTTTCCACATCGTCCATATTGCCATCGGTAAACAGTAAAAATACCCCATAGGTCAATACGGTAAAGGCGGTTTTTTGCAGCGTTTCCCGCGCATTGAGCTTGGTGCTGCTGACTTTCCCCTTCACCAGACCTGACTGGATATCCGCGACATCAATCACAAAACCATCATCCTGCAATGCATTGAGTACTGCATGGAAGATCTCCTGATTGGTTTTTTGCTGATAGGTGCGGGTTTGATATTCTCTCAAAGCGAGGGATGGCGGCTTAACTGAGCTGGCGCATCCGGCTAAGAGAATGAATAATACACCGCCCCATAATAACCTGGCTGATCTCATTCCTGTCTCCAATTAATATGCGCTACGGAAATATGAGACGTCCGACACATTGTCTTGCTCATCCAGCTTGATGATCACTGTTAAACTGCGACTGCTGGATTCGCTTTGGCTGCTGCTGCCACCCAACAATGCTGCCACGTCAGAACCGGCCCCCAGGACATTAATCCCTAAACGACTATCACTCTTTGTCTGTGAGATTTTGTCGTAAATCCAGACTTCGCCATTGGTATCCGGTGATTTCTTTACAATATTTGGACTACCGAGAGTTTGGGCCACTTTAAGTGCAGAAACCCCTTTAGTGATTTCTTTTTGTACCAGCCCCACAGTCAACTGTTTTTCGTCGTTGTCTGCGGTATTGGCACAGGCCATCAAAGTTAACGATAAAGCACCGGCTACAAATAGATTTCGAATTTGATTAGACATACAAGCTATTCCTTTAGGAAAAATGATAGGGTTGAATAGAAAATGGCGTACAAACGCCAATCGCTCTTCCTGACAAAAGTAACAAACGTTTTGGGGAATAAATTTATTCCTCAGCGTCGACAATATACGTTTAATCAGGGCAGCGATATGTACCAATTTGTAAGCAACATTGTCTGCCTGCGACTGACAATCAGGATGAACTTATTGGAAGTGAAAAATTGTGGGAAGAGATTGAGAAAAGTAACACCTGCCAGATACTGCTATCCACAGTAAACAGCCGCTCCGATAGAGCGGCCTGGCATTGCACTTATAAAGTACCTTCTTGCTGCTCTGCCTGAGTGCGCAGGTAATACTCCAGCAGAGTTTCACCCGGACGAGGGCCAGAAGACGTGCCTTTTTGCGTTGAGCCAGTGCAGTCACCTGTTACACCACCAGTGACCATAGAAGTTTCGATTTGATTTAACATACGCATAATGATTTCCTTTTCTTAAATGTGATTTGCAAAGGTACCATTCCTTTGCACCTTGCTTTCTGTAGCAACGAAGTTTGTTGCAGAAAGTGAAGTAATCATAGGCGCTAAAAAATCGTTTGTAACCTGTACTAAAGTACAGTTTTTGCTTCAGGACAACTTATTCACGTATATCAAGATACAGTTCGCTGGAATACTTCATGGCTTGAGCCAGCTTTGTGCCGTTATTTTTATAGTATTGGTCAAAGTCCTGCTGACTTTGCCACTCAGTGATCATGGTGAGATCTGGTGCAGCTATGTAACCAAACAAACTTTGGGCATCAGCATAATTAAATATCACCTTTCCGCCTGCCTGCTCAATACCTGTCAGCATGTCTTCGCTCAGCTCAGAAAAATCACTGGCATCAGTTTGCCAGTAAGCGCCAAATACATAGACTTTATCGGCATCAAATGCCACATTCATATCCTCGGTAATCTCATAATTACTCATATTGAAGGTACTCCAGATAGCAAAACGACGCTCGGCAATATCCGGCTTTTCTTCAACCAGTTGAGAGAAAAACGCCTTCCGCTGTTGCCAGTCACCAGGCCAGCTGGCTATAGCAAGAACTCTGGGGAAATACTGACCACTCACAGGATTTCGGGTGATGCGAAATGCCGTGGTATTTTGATAACCCATGGCAACAGCGGCCGGGCCAATATCGGCGAAATATTGTTTTTTAAGGGGTTTGCCATCCTCGCGGTCTGTTAAAAACAAAAAGTCAGCCACCTGATCTTTCTTAAAAGTCAGATTTGAGGTTTTAGCCTGTACAGAGCTATTAAAGGCCAAAAGGCCAATTGTCAGCGTTAGAAACAATTGTTGAATGAGTTTTGCCATTGATTTGCTACCAAATTCGCACTGGCCAGACTGCCACCAGCGACATTGTTAAATTCAGGGTTTTCAAAAACTTGCGACGTCAATCATTGCATCATTGCTGAAAAATTCTGCTGATTTGAGGTTAAGTTGCCAAACTTTGGGGTCAACTACATTTTGAAGACTATTCAAGCGAAAATTGACTGCATATCACTTCCCTGCCCCTAAAACTGCAAGCAGACTGCCGACACGGACAAGTGTTTTTCAGGGATAAAAGTCAACTGGCCCTATCGGCAGGTCTTTTTTGGACCTATTGGATTGAACAAATAATCACCTACAGTAATACCCAGGATTGGGCCTATGGGCAAAACATTTTCCGCAAAGGAATCTGCGCACAGCAAAAGGTAATAATAATGAATACAAAACAACTGATTGGCGCACTACTGGTAACATCCTGCGCATCAATCGCACAGGCCGACACCATCTTTTACGATGGTTTTGAAGATAACAATGCGACTGGCTGGTCGTTAACCGGCAACGTGCAAACATCTGGTACCCAATCTATCGGCAATTATGCGTTGCGCATGAAAAAAACCGCGACAGCCACATATCAGCTCAGCACGGTGGGATATTCAGCGGTTAATGTGCAAATGCAAATGGCAGCAACCGCGCTGGAAGCAAACGATAATGACAGTTGCAATATTGATATCTCCACTAATGGCGGCAGTAGCTGGACAACAATCTTAACCCTGGTGGATGGTCAGGACGATGCGACATTTTACAGCGCCAACTATGCCGATGCCTCCCTGGAAGACAACCCCGCAGTGCAACTGAGATATCGCTCTGTGGCAGATGATTTAGGTGATTATTGCTGGGGAGACGAAATCCTGGTTACCGGAACACCGGGAGGACTAACGCCGGCTCCGGAACTTGAAATATCGGGCAATTTTAATTTTGGTAGCGAGCAAATCAATAGCACCAGTAGCCAAAGTTTAACGCTGCAAAATACCGGGACTGCAGATTTAATTATCGGAGCAATTACCTCCCCTTCAGCGCCATTTAGTATTAGTCAGGATACTTGCAGTAATAGTATTCTTACAGAAGGTACAAGCTGCCAGATTAGTGCAGATTTCAGTCCCGTTAGTACCGGATACTTTACCGATAGCATCAGTATTAGTTCTAATGATAGTGACGAAAACCCTGCCATTGTGAGCTTATCGGGCACTGGCAGTGACCAACCGGGCGGTGGTGTTGATGATTTTGACCCGCTAACCGGAAATGGCAATGTCAGTCGTAGTGAGTTGACATTCTCTACGCTCAATACAGGTTCAGACCCCGGAACATTAGTGGACATGTCCGCCTATGGATTACCTGCCAATGCGGCACCACCTGTCAATACGTTTGAAGGGCGACTGGTATTGAATAGCGAAGCCAGCAGCGGTGGATTTACAGAAATTAAGGATACTTTTCGATACACAGGAAGCCAGGATGCCACGCGCAAACACCTACCCGAATTTGATTATGAATTTGTGCAAACCGGCAGCCACATTGTCCCCGTGCAACGCGGAATGTTAGCCAACAGTCATCCTGAATGGGAGTATATTCTCGAACCTGGTCGGGTTTGGAATGAAAACACCGACAGTGGTTATACCAGAGTGGCATTACCCTTTTCGTTACAACAAAAAAATGCCAACTGTGTGCATAACGGCGTAATGACTTTCGGTTTCAAAGATGACGGCAGTATTACTCAGGTGTCCTACCAAATAGCTTCTGAAACCTGCCTCTATTATAAAGTGGATATGTGGGGATTGTTAGGAGCAACCTACACTCCGTCAGCCATTGCAAATGCCGAGAGTATAAAAACGGCGCATCAGGCTGAAGTGGCCGCGCGTATTCCCACCAAGTCCATTGCTGAACTGGCCAACGATTATCCGGGCACCCAAACCGCTAATTTCAGCAACAGTATCAGTACCGACCATATGACGCTTTTTGGCTTGTATATTGATGGTACCAATTATGTAGGTGGCTGTAATACACGCCATGGTACCTACCCCTATTGTGATGTGTTACGTGTGCCGTCGTATTCAACGGCAAAAAGTAACTTCGCTGGTGTTGCGATGATGCGTCTGGAACAAAAGTACGGCAATGTCATGAATCAAACCATTGATGGTTTTGTCGCAGATTGCAATGCCAATGGCAATTGGGATGATGTGAGCATCGAAAATGCCGTCGATATGGCAACCGGCAATTACAAACTCGCGGGCTATATGAGCGATGAGGGTGCCAGTCACACTAATGATCTGTTCTTGCCGGAAGACCACGCCAGTAAAATCAGTTATTCCTGCACTGAGTACCCGCGTAAAGCTTCACCGGGCACAACGTGGGTTTATCACACATCTGACACCTACATTGCTGGCACGGCCATGGATGCGCTGGTTAAACAACAAGAAGGCGCCAGCAAAGACATATTTGACCATATCGTGCTCGATGAAATCTGGAAGCCACTTACCATCGGCCAGTCGACACTTTCAACCCGTCGCACTTACGACAGTGTTGCCCAACCATTTGCAGGCTGGGGGTTAACTTACAATGCAGATGATACGGTAAAACTGGCACGCTTTTTAGCTATTGATGATGGCATCATCAACGGTCAACAGATCCTCGACAGTGACGAGCTGGACGCCGCACTGCAGCGCATTAGCAGTGACCGTGGCCTTGTACCCACATCGGGCTTTTATTATAAAAATGGATTTTGGGCAAAAGACATGTCGTCAGATACCGGGTGTACTGATATGTATGTCCCCTTTATGTCAGGGTACGGTGGTATTACTGTGGTCCTGTTACCAAATGACACCGTTTATTATTATTTTAGTGATAATGATGAATTTGGGTGGGCTGATGCCGCAGTAGAATCCCATAATATGCGCAGTTTCTGCCCATAGACACATAAGCATACAGGTCGCTGAATTAATCTATTGAGTTTTCAGCGACCCATTTTTATTTATTGCTTTGTTCTTCTAAATCCAGAATGTACGCCGCACCTGATTCATTGCCTTGATCATCGCGAAAAGGCGCAGCAACTATCGCGGCTTGTTCAGAAAAAGCGAGATTCCAGCCAAATTTATCCTCAGGCTTGCCCTGCCCTGCGACAAATTTCGATGCAAAAACCCATTCTTCAGACTGTTTTTTATACAGGTACACCGCACCCGAGTTGCTGCCCCCGGCATCATGATGCATCGCGCTGATCAGCGCTGTATCTTTATGTAATGCCACACCTCGAGCAAATCGATCATCGGCTTTACCATCCGGGGCCACTAACTTTTGGGTTTGAACCCACTGGTGTTCTGTGCGTTCAAAAATATAAGCAGAACCGGCATCCTCACCAACACCATCAATATCATCTCTGCGGGCTGAAATTAATGCTGTATCACCAGACAAGGCCACTCGCACTCCAAAGATATCGGTGTCGGCACCATCGTCCGCAGTAAGTTTGGCTTGTTGACGCCACTTTTCTCCTTCGTAGACATAAACATAAACAGCCCCTGCATTGTCAGCCTTTTCGTCATTTAAATCTGCGCCCACCAGGATCGTATCACCGTCAATCGCGACGCTGATACCAAATAAATCACCGGCAGCTCCATCGTTTGCCGTTAGCCGGGTCTGAAACTGCCACACATTGTTTTCTCTGGTGTAAACATAAGCGGAACCTGTGTCTTTATCAGGCGCATCACTGCGAGGCGCACCGATAACCAGAAACGTCTCAGTCAGAGCAATACTTTGCCCGAAAGCATCCCCGGCTTTGCCATCTGCAGCCATTAACCACTGCGTTTGTGACCAGGAACCGGCTATGCGTTCAAATGCCAACACGGCACCCGCATTTTCTGCCTTTTTATCGTGTCCAATTACGCCTAATAAGGCAAAGTTGTTTTTTAACGCCACATTGCCGCCAAGCGTATCTTCAGCAAATGCCGGCTCAGCTATTAATTTTGCCTGTTGTTGCCAGCCCTCAACTCCCAATATATAAACGTAAGCGGCTCCTGCATCCTGATTAGAGTTAACATCCGCTTTAAAGGCGCCCACTAATGCCGTGGAACCGTCTATCGCGACACTGTAGCCAAAATGGTCTTGTGTTTCGCCATCCTCGGCTAACAATTGATGCTGCTGAGCCATGATTTGACTGCCAATAAATAAGGAAAAAAAAGCTAAACGCGTGACGACAGAAGCAGACTTCATCGAACCTTCCCGGAGAGTGAAAAAATAGTACATCTCTCACAGCAGCGAGTGCATAGCAAGATACAATAGATAAAGCGCTGATATCGCAGGATAAAAGGTCAGATTTGCTGGAAAAGTAGCAGTTTGCTTTTCAACGACTCTGACCCCTTGAAATTTTCAGTTTTCCTCATTACCCGGGATGTTTACTGAGGCTATTTCACCGCAACCTGGCCATTTGGTTCTTCGCTTAAAACCCAAATTGCTTAAATCCATCTTTAATGGTTTGTCCTCTGGGTGTTAAAGGACCATCTTCAGTGCCATCTGTGGTATTACCGTGAAACTTTTGTCCGTACGAGCGATTTTCAGATGCATCCCGGTGTCTAAGATTAGCATTGCTACCATTAATAACACTATGAAAGCCCATTATGACACTGGCTCGTTGTTGATCGTTCATCGTACTGTTCAGCCCTTTAATAGCCAGATCCATGCGCTTCTGGTGAGTCCTGGATAAGGGTTCTTTGCGACCAACATTTAACATTGATCGCAAACCCTGCTGTTCGCTGGAAGTCAGGCTCGTTGCCGTAGCAATGCGCTGCATAATTACTTGTGAATCCGCGAGCGACGCCTTGTGAGACAAGTCCTTACTTCCGGTTTTTCCGCTCTTAACGATCTTTTTCAGCTCAGCGCGATGCCGGATATTGTCTGCCTGCGTTTCTGAAAATTTTGACTGTGTACTTTGCCGCCCGAACTCCCTTAATTGAAACTTCGCGGCTTGTCTGTGAATATTTTTGGTAAAATGCCGTTTCCCGGCGTAATGCAGCGCTCTTTTAGTCTGGTTGGCGCCACCAGTTGTACTTTTTGTCATTGCCTTTACCCACCACGCAAAAATCCATTGATATTGAATTAAACTCACCACAAGGTAAAAAATAGATGCTTACCGATAACAGGTAAAGAAATTTACACATTAATCATCAAAATAATGAACACAGGGTATTGCCCTGCCTGCTGTTGGAAACCAACATTTGCCAACCGGATACTCATTAACTGGCAATGAAAAAGGTAAAACAAGCTAAACGCGTGACAACAGCACTGACTCCGTGAGTTTTTTCCTACTTCAATCTCAACCAGGTACTCGCTAGTTTCCGCTTACATTAATGATGCCATCAATCAATATACTGAGCATTGCACTCTGTTGTTCGCCAGCCTGATCGGCGTCTACTGACCAGTCACTGTTGGTGATCAATACCATATCTGAAGCCGGATGCGTCAGGATAAACTGCCCACCCCATCCCCATGCAAGCTCATAATCAGCATCGGATTCAGCCAGTACAGAACTGGTTCCCAGCCAATTCAGATAGCCATAACCTCGATACTCAAGCGCGCTGTAAGTTCCGGAAAGCGCCACATGTTCCTGTTTCATCTCTGTCACCCAGAGTTCCGGCACAACTTGTGTTACAGAGCCATCAGTACCGGTGTAGCTGCCGTTGTTTTGTATTAACAACCCCAGCTTTGCCTGATCAATGGGCCGCAATTCCAACCCTGCTCCACCGTTATAACGACTGTCTGCCAAAATTTCCCAACGAATGGAATTGATCCCCATGGGCGCAAACAAACGCTCTATGGCAAAGTCACGTAAAGTGCTTTCAGTGACCTTACTCACTATCGCTCCCAATAGATGGACGGCAGCCGAGTTATAGGTAAAGGTTTCGCCAGGCGTAATGGTTAACTGTCGTGACAACAAAAACTCTACAGGTTCCTCAGATTGCGCCCATTCGATATACAATGTCGCGCCCGACTCATCCCATTCAAAACCGCTGGTCATGGTCAGTAGTTGCGCCACGGTCACTGATTCCACGTCGACATCACCAAAACGGTATTCATCCAGGAAAAACTCACCAAGGGTGGAATCCAGACTTAACAGCCCATCGTCAATGGCAATACCGGTTAACAATGCAACCACAGTTTTAGTTACGGAGCGAACATGTTGTAATTGCTGCGCGGTGTAGCCATTAAAATACTGTTCAGCGAGCAACCTGCCCTGTTTTAACACCAATAAACTGCGAGCACCTGATTGCGACTCAGCCTGAGTGTACGCAGCGGCAATCACATTTTCATCCACGCCGGCATCAGCCAGACTCGCAACTTCAATTTCCGAAGATTGCGGCAAGTAAGCAGGGCTTGTGTCAATCGGGACATTGGGCGTTGCATTGGGTGAAGAACTGCCACCACCGCAGGCAACCAAAGTCAAACACAATAAAGAGCTAAGTAATAAACGCATAGTCTGAATCCAGGTAATTTTATTCATCTTAAACTGAAAAGTAGCCAAATTGCCAATCCACTATTGATACACAAATCTTTACCTTGAATTTACCCGGTGAGGAATAGGCTGTTTACATAATTTCAATAGCAAACCAAGGTAAAATTATGCGTTTAGGAATCGCCGCGCTCGCCATCACCGCTACAACATTTATTAGCGGTTGTGATAATTCAGGATCCAAAACCAGGGTCATCCCTACTCCACCAGTTTCCGTTGATTCTATCAACGCCAAATATCAGGGCGTTTGGACTGCACCCGGCTATGCACATACAATGGTTGTCGGAAAACATCGCGTCGACTTTTACCAACACACCAGTAGTTATTGCCTGCATACTGATGAATTAAATGACATTACTACAGAAGATATAGAGAATGTTGTAAGGGAAACCGAAAGTAACAACCAGTTAGAATGGTATTTATCTTATGGAACAGCGTCCTTTTCTGCGCTGGGGATACAGTATGAGCGTCGTGCGGCGCTACCACAGACCTGTGAAGACAATCCCATTTCGCTGATTGAGGATAGTGAAAGTCCACTTGATACACTCGAACTGTGGGATTTCTATGGCCAAATATTTGCAGAGTATTATGTTGACTTCGGACTAAAAAATATCGACTGGCAACAACTGTATTATGATGCCAGCATTAAACTAAATACAGGCTCAACAGCCGACGATCTGTTTCTCGCCATGGCCCAGACCCTTGTACCTCTGGCTGACACTCACAACTATATTCAGACTCCACAGGGTTGGTTCGCAAAAACCCTCACCAAGCCAACTCTCTCTCAACGATTAGTTGAAGAGTTTGCTTTTAAGAATGACCTTCCATTCCCAATCCCACTAGAAATCGTCACTGAAACTATAGCCAGTGATCTTCACAATTATGTGACAGCCAATCTGCAATACCAATGGAGGTTAGTGGCTGATTACGCCCAGCAATCAACAGACATTAAAACAGCGGCAAATGACTTGATCCGCTGGTTTGAACGAGAAGATATTGGATACTTGTATCTGGGTGGTATGCTTGGCTATGCGGATGCTGAACAATTAGAAGGAATAGCATACGCAGAAAAAACACTTGACGTTTTAAATGCAGCTCTTGATGCAGCTTTAAATGATCTTCGCAATGTTAATGGGCTAATTATTGACGTGCGGACCAATGACGGTGGTCATGACTATGTTAGTCTTGCCATAGCCAGCCGATTCACAGAGTATGAGACCCATGTATATAGTAAGCAGGCCAGAAACGGCAACAGCCGAACACCATTGCAAGAGGTTTTTTTAGCGCCGTATAACGGCCTTAGATATTCGGGTCCCATAACTCTGCTTACCAGTACCAGTACCATATCTGCGGCAGAAACCTTTGCACTGATAATGTCTCAGTTTAGCAATGTAACGCTTATAGGCGAACCCAGTCAGGGAGTGTTTTCAGATGTAATGGAATGGACACTTCCAAACGGCTTCAACATTGGCCTCTCCAATGAATTCTATCTCACTCCAAACGGTGAATGGTATGAGGGCCAGGGCGTGCCTGTAGACGTTGCAGTCCCATTTTACACGCTTCAGCAACGCGAAGCAGAGATTGATTTAGGCATAGAAACCGCATTTACACTACTCACTGAGTAGTTCTCGAAGGCTGACAAAGCCACTCAACAAGGGTCAAAAATTGGTTTATTACAGGTGAATATATGATGCGAATAGTATTAACGGGGTTATATTTGATTCTTTTGACGATGATCGCGACAATTCACCTGTTACATAAACTCGAAACCGACACAGGCGGTATTATCAGTCGCTATGCACCGCTCTTGTTGGTAACCGTGATTACTTTTGGGATATGCGGCTATATATTTCACAAAGCCATTTTTAAACCACCGTTCTGGGAGGCCCTTTTAGGGCTTCTTTCAATGCTGAGTATGACCTGTATTGGAACATTAGTTTATTTTACATGGGCAAACATTTCCCTGCTATCAGCTACAGGAGTTTGGGCATCCGTAATATTGTTTTTGTTGTTTCCGGCAAAAATAATTTTGTACTTATATTTGTATCGCAGTCCGGCAATTTGGCGTGTCCACTCTTAAATCCGTGGTCTAAAATTCCAATAAAAACCTTTTTGCTCATGCCCCTTTACCTTAAATTTACCTTACTTCGATTATCGTAGTTTACGAATTTTATTTACGGAAAACTATGATGAATATTATCAAAACGAACTTTAAAACTAAATTTAGCCCGCTCGCTTTCGTTATTTTCGGGAGTGTTTTTAATCCCCAGGCACAGGCCTCCGAATTCAATTTTATACAGCTACACGGAATGCAAGCCACTTATGGTGATATACCGGGCTTTGACCTGCGTGGAGCTGAAATAAGGGGAGGCTTTGGATGGAACCAATTCTTCACCGAGTTTCGTTATCGCAGTCTGGATGATCGCTCAGGCGACAGAAAACTCGAAGACGAACGCTGGAACATTAGTGTGGGCTATGCCTGGCCACTCAGTGCAAACTTAAGTGTGGATTTACGAGCAAACTATGGTTCAATTAAATTAGAGGGACATGGTCCTGATGAATATTTCATATCCAAACCTAAATACGAAGGCTTGAGTTCCTATCTACACTATTCCTACTCTGACAACATTAGTTTATACGGCGGTCTTGAATGGCAAAACTTACCTGAAAATGCCGATCAAAAGGCATATCACCTCGGCGCAATGTATCAGTTCGAAGTAATTACATTGGGTGCTGAGTACACTAAATATTCAGACACTGATGCAATTAGTCTTTTCGCCCGCTATCAATTTTAAGCGGAATTTGGTCTGCTTTTTAAGCCTGGAAAAGCAGACCTGCTCTCATTAACGACAGTAAAGCTTCGAAAAACAACAGGTGAGTGTTAGGCTTAGGGCCTGGTAGCCCAATAAAGTGTAATACATTACTTGTCTTCTCCAAAATTATCTAATGTCTTACCCGCACAGACCTTTAAAATAGCCGGTTTTTCCGCGCTTGGTTGTGCGGCCTGTTTTATTGTCGGGTTCGTAATGATCTTTTGGATCGAACCTGGAATACACCTCAACCCAACCCAAAGGTTTAACTTTATTCTGAGTAATGGGGTATTTTTCCAATTCTGGTATTTAATTATTTTTGTGCTGTTTAGCGTCTGTCTTTTAATGCTGGTTCGAGGCCTCAGAGCCTGGATGGAATCCCATCAAAGTTTGAGCTACCAACTCTCAATGGTGTTTGGTTTTATCTGGGTGTCATATACCTTTTGCTGTGGATTAATCGCCGTGTTTACGATTGAATATTTGCTTTCTCTTCCTACAGAACAACAATCCCCCGTCTGGTATGTTATTTATGCTATTCAAATAGGCATGGGCGATGGTGTGGAATGGGTTGGTGGCGTTTGGCTTGCGACTTCCAGTTGGCACTTGCTAAAAAGCCAGAAAAGTCCCGTCACTTTGCATAAGTTCGGGCTTTTGGTGGGTGTTATTGGCTGTTTGACATTGTTCCCGCCACTTGCTGAAGCTGGTGCTATATTCGGACTATCTCAAATCATCTGGTTTTGCTGGATCGCGAGCGTGATGTTTAAAATGTCAAAACAAAAAATTAGTTGAATGATGACACCAACACGCGATAAAAGGTCTCGTCATGTTCCACCAATATTCGCCACTCCATGACATGGGCCATTCGGGTCACCAGATACTGCCCATGGCCAAGACCTTGATATGTTCCTGACTTTTCAGTTCCAAAAGGGTTCTCAAAAACTACCTTGCCATCCAAATGATAGACTCTCATTTTTCTGCCATTACCGTGATAAAAACCGTTGTTAATGAGATTTTGGCAAAGCAGGCTAATTAAATTGTGATTGCCATAAACCATAGTTTCGCTTTCAATATCAAGTTCTATATCAAACGGTTGCTCGGGATGAGCAAGGTGAACCGAAAGTGCAACACGCTCTAATATAGGTAACAAACGGATACTATCGAACACAAGGTTCTCTTTTCGCGCCAATGCTAACAGTACTTCGATAGTTGCCTGCAAAGTAGTTGTCGCTTGTTCGAGCAATTGTCGGTCTTCTGTTTTCAGTTTGTCAGACGAGTTCAAATCCAGAGTGTTTCGAATCAGCGCCACAGGTGTGCGCAATTCATGGCTCACATCGCTTGCAAAATCATGCTCTCGCCGCCATGCCTGTTGTAGTTCGCCATAGGTATCTTCAAATGCTTTCGCCAGCTGACCAATCTCATCGTTACGGGATGCTTCCTTCATATCACAAGCCCGATCGCGGCGTTGCTGAACCACGTCCTGAGTCAAATTACGAATAGGAAGTGACAATTTTGATGCGATAAACCAGGTGCTTAAAACTGATAAAATAATAACACCCGTTGAGATACTCCCAAGGAAAACCCCGAAAACAGATGAAAACGCGAATAAAGGAATCCTCTTTTCAATATTAACCAATAACCAAAAATCTCCACTTTGAGTGGGTATTTTTGTTGCGTATCCTTTGTGATTCCCAATGTTAACTCTGTACAAGGTTTCGTTGTGTACTGATGGCTCAAATTGCTCGAGTAAAGACAAGGACGTGTCATCTATGACTAGCACATCTTGAGAAGTCAAGACCGATAAACTTTGTGCAACAAGTTGTTTTGGAGCATAATTTTCAAGTTCTTTTGCGATTACAATATCGCCAATAATATCCTGTGTCACCTCTACAAATAGAAACGTTAAACGAAAATAGAACAAACTGATCACCAACACCAACCCGCCGAAACCAAAAAACAGCTGAGCGCGAATGCCTTTAATCATTTTCACCGAGACCAACCAGTCGATACCCAATATTACTGATGGTCTGTAATTCCGGAGGCTGCTCCCCCTGCTTCTGACGGCCCTGTTCCAAGGCCTTTCGAACATTATATATATGTGCTTTTAGAGAATTACTTTCAGGGGGAGCATTACCCCAAACTTCGTCGATAAGATCGCTCCTGGTCACAGGATAAGGATGTGCTTGTACCAGTTGTTTCAGGATTTTGAACCCCGTTTTCGTAACGTTCAACGGAATACTATCCCAGCTAACCGTTACTGCCCGTGTGTCCAGCGTGAGCTTACCCCTCATGATGTGGGTATTGGTATGCAGTTGATGTCGTCGTCCCAAGGCTTCACAACGCATTGCCAACTCCCGTAAATCACAGGGTTTGGTTAAATAATCATCTGTACCTTTTAAAAAACCTTTAGCTTTGTCACTAAAAGCGTCTCTGGCTGTCAGCATCAGGACAGGAGTGATCCGCGTCTGCTGGCTCTTAATGTGTTCACAAACTTGTAAGCCGTCAAGGTCAGGTAAATTGAGGTCAAGCACAATAACATCAAAACGATGAGCAAGCGCAAGAGCTATTCCTTGCTCTCCTGTTTCAGCATAATCCACTTGCCATCCTTTGCTTTCTATTAGTTGGCAAATTTGTTTAGCTAAAGCCAAATTATCCTCAATCAATAATATGGAAAGTGCTTGCCCTGTCATATTTTACCTTTCTTGTTTAAATCCATTTTGCCATCATTCTTTTTACTACAAACAAAAGTCTGAAAAGATGAAGCAGGCAAAAACTAAAGCTTTGCCAAAACTTGTTGAATGAGTATTTCTGTTTTTTCGTCACAAGCAGTGTATCCATGACAGTTTGAAAACAAGGTAACTGTAATATCATCGTCTACGAAATAAAGATTTCTTGTTTCATAACCGACTTCGGCACCGCCATGATGGTAAACCTGCTGTCCCAGAATGTTATCTTCAAACAACCCCAATCCAAAATCAAATCCGTAATTAGTCTCTACCATACTGGCTTCGCCAATTAGTAACTCACGTATTTCCTCGGTTATGACAGTATCATCCGTCATGATTTCACGTAGTAGTTTACTTAAGTCGCTTGCAGTAGTGACAAGTGGTGCGTCTGCAACACCAACACTTTCAAAGAACGGCTTAGTGTTTTCCATTTGGCCATCTTCCAGAATATAGCCCGAAATGGATGTACCCAACTCATTTTCAATGCCACCATAATAGGTATCATTCAGGCCGAGAGGAATAAGTACTCGATTGCGAAGTTCTACAGAGTGATGTTCGCCGAGTATTTCATCTAATATTAACCCTGCCAATAAATAACCGGAATTGGAGTACTGCACCCCTGTGCCAGGCTCAAAATACGCAGGCTTATTGTAAATAAACTCCAGCGCATTGATATCAGTTTTCAACTGCCCTACTGTTTCAATGCCGTAAGCGAACCACTCTCCGGCAGTATCAGAATCAAGGTAATCATGCACGCCCGCAGTGTGGTTGAGCAATTGACGAATGGTCATCTGGTCACTGTATTGAATATTACTTAAAATACTGGCTGGCAGGTACTCTGATATCAGGTCATCAATATTGAGTAACCCCTCTTCGTGTAACATAGCGACTAGTAACGCTGTGGCTTTTTTGCCCGCGCTACCTACCGGCATTTGATGGTATATCTGCATGGGTGACTGAGTCTCGATATCAGAAAGCCCTGCAGCTCCGGTAAAATCAATTTCCGGGCCTTCGACATGCAATAGAACACCGGGAACGTCTTCACCCACCGTATTATCCAGTAACACCTGCAGGCTTTCAGCCAACGTCGGTGGATCTGGTTGAGGTTGAGGTTGAGGTTGAGGTTGAGGTTCAGTTTGAGTGGAATTACTACTGGAGCCACACCCCCCCAGAATACAAAAACTCATAGCCAATAGCCCTGTTAATGCGATATTCCTTAATTTCATAATGATTTTCTCTTTTCAGATTAATGTCTTCTGGGCATTACAGTTGGACACTGAATGACCAATTCAAGACATCAATGTAATAAATGGAAGGTAAAAAAAGGGTAAAGATATAAGGTTTATTAAAGAGTCAATAACGGGTCCTACAGATTTATCAAATGTAGGCTCTGTGG
Source organism: Planctobacterium sp. R6 (assembly GCF_055755215.1). Taxonomy (NCBI): domain Bacteria; kingdom Pseudomonadati; phylum Pseudomonadota; class Gammaproteobacteria; order Alteromonadales; family Alteromonadaceae; genus Planctobacterium; species Planctobacterium sp. R6. The sequence goes on along the minus strand of NZ_JBVTQY010000026.1, from coordinate 2,609 downwards.
AGCTTGAGAATAGCCGATAACATCTGGAAGATAAGTTCTGTCACCATTACCGATACAGAATATGCAGTTGCGTAATAACCCCGGATCAGCAAGTTTATTTTACCATTAAAAATGAGTCTGATTTGCGCGGTTCGCAAACTCAGACACGGCGGACTTAAATAACATTAAAATGGGCGTCATCTTTAGATTTCCTTGTCTTATCTCGCGAATGGGTCAGATTTATTCGTACTTCGAACACAACAGCGGTGGGATCTTTCACTAGATAAAAATGGGTGTCATCTTTAGATTCTTTAGGTTTCGTCAACGCGACAACATAACCCGCTATTCCAGCCCCGACTTTTTGACCATTCAACAAATGAAGTTCAAAAACCTTATATAACTTTTTCAATTTACGAAATCGCTTACAGACTTTAAATTTTATATCTATTATCTTCTTGACCTTTATACAAAAGGATTTTTTGAATGATGCAACATAGTCCCATAATTGTTTATCTGGCAATTTCATTATTTACGGCAGTTTTAGCAAAATATTGGGGTAAGAATCCATACATTTGGTTCCTTTTGAGTACAATGTTTACTCCGGTTCTTTCGTTTTTCTCGCTGCTCATTCTGCACAGAAATAGATATATGTGTAATCACTGCCTTGGAGTTGTCGATGCAAATGTTACGAGATGCAGGCATTGTGGGGGCGAGATAAGCAATGATTCACTGGTAGAAAAAAGCTGGAGTAACTCCAAATTTTCTTACATTACCGCTTTTTTAATCATGATTTCGATTTTCCCACTGACTCATTTGTATACTCAAATAAAGTACGAAGACCGCATATCAGAAAGTACTATCAGATATAACCCCAATAACTATGATAAAAGCTATAATATAGACACATCAAATCATAAATGCAGTATCTTAAGTTACGACTTTAAAAAGAACTGGGAGTCGGTTTACGATAAATATGACAATCCCGGTCCCATATATAGGTCAAATTGTAAAAGAGTTGGTGATTTTTATTATGGATATATTTATCCAAGGAACTCGCCTAGTGTAAGAACATACTGGATTGAGTTAAAAGAAGAAGATGTGTTGGGTAGAAAAACCGATATTTATAGACCTTAGCATATCGGAATCGTGCGAGCGCAGGGACGTTTGTTCAGACTGGATAGGTTACTGCTAATAATACTGTCATTTTGTGCGGTAAAACACTCGTACAAAATTAAAGCGACGATATTTGGCAAGTGCTATAGGGGTTTTGCGCCAATATCAATGCAGTAAAATTAATTTTCGGCATAATGAATGAAGGAATACTTATGAAAGATATAAACCCTCCACCAAAATCATCAACAACTGCTGGAAAAGGAAAACTTATCCAAGATGTGAAAGCTGGAAAATCGCTCAACTTTAATAAAACAGGTATGATGGGTTTTTTAAAAAGTTTAAACCCGTTACAGTTTGCATCTGAAACAATAGCTCAAATAACACATTTTAAAATACAAATTAAGAATCTTGAAACAGAGCAGGTTCGAATTCAAGAAGAGGCCAAAATTCGCCACAAACAGATTGATTCAGCTCTTAAAGCTGGACTGCAACTACTTGAAGAAAGAAGAAGAGCCTTAGAAATGGCTCTCGAAGTTGTAGCTAAAGACCTAGAAAATACCCATCTGGAAAAGCAAGATATTTTGGAATGTATAAGTAACCTTGTGAAAAACATTTCTGACACTAATTTATCAGTAGAAGAAAAGCAAATGTCAAATGCTCTTCTTCCTGATCTTACTGGGCTTTTAAAAACACTTGGTGAGCAAAGTACTGTAAAATTAGATTTGATAGCCCAGAATACTCAAAAAGCATTAGAAGCAATGCCAAATAGTGATCGTATACTGACATTTAGTGAGGATTAATAAATGCTTCCAGTATTAGCAGGTGTTGCACTGTTAGGTGCAGGTATTTGGATTTACAATGAGCTTCAAGAACACTCTGCTGCTGAAAGGGAAAGGTGGAGGTCAAAACGAGAAGAAGTTGAAAGGAGTATAGAATGGCACGAGGAACAGATCGAAAATCACCTTAATGAAGCTCGTCTATCATATGATTTTAAAGTCCTTATAGATATGCACTATTCCTGTGTAAAAGTAGCAGACCAAGCTTACTCATTACTAAAAGATGCTAGAATATCTTTAGATAAAATTGGTGAAGCTATTCTAAAAACAAAAGAGCAAAGAGAAATTCTTTTTAAAAGAAAAAAAGAAGCTACCAACCCATCAGAAAAAAATGAAATTCAAGAGGAAATAACCAGCATCCAGAATCTTCGAGCTTCACTTTTCGATGACAAAGACGAGATAAAAAAGCAAAGGGACACATTTCAAGCTAGGGTCAAAGATCTCAATAGCAAAACTCACACGTTAAAAATTAGTATCAAAGAGAGAACCGGCACTAGAGGGATTGAGTGGTATGAAAGGCTTGAAGCAAGAAAGTCTGGTCGGCGCGCATAACCGCAACTGCACTCAGAAATTTTACTCGTTCCGCTCGCAATATTCGTTAAACATAATTTGTAGAAGTCGGCATCTGATCTGACGAATACCAGTTTTTGGTTAGGTGTCTCGTCAGATTAGTTTGCGCTC
>NZ_JBVTQY010000025.1:0-72148 GCF_055755215.1 Planctobacterium sp. R6 | reverse complement strand
CCTCAACGGTTGATAAATGCTAATCTCCAGTGGGTCTGAGCCGAATCCTCAACGGTTGAGGAATTCTAAACTCCAGTAGTGCTGTGCCAAATCCTCAACGGTTGAGGAATGCTAATCTCCAGTAGGTCTGTGCCAAATCCTCACCGGTTGAGGAATTCCAAATTTCAGTAGGTATTTGCTAAATCCTCAACGGTTGAGGAGGGTGAGCACTAGGGATTTTTGGAATCCTTTTTTTAAAAGGAAAATATAAAACCAATTTAAAAAAGTGTGACTTCATTAAAAAATAGTGGAAAATACGAAATAGCTGTAATAGTGTTGCTATAACGAAAAAATGACAAATAAACATAAAAGTGAGATATGGGTATGTCTATAAGAGAGCGCATTAAAAGTATATCAAAGGCCGCAGAGTCGGAACGGGTAGAAAGAGTAAGTTATATTCTTCAGTCACAGGAAGAAAAGGATTTAGATTCCATAATTAAGAATAATAGTCGTTCACTTAAGGGCTTAACTGAAGAGTTAGGGATTAGCCGTGATTATGCCAAATCTTTAATTAATCAAGGGGTAGAGCAGGGTATTTTTCCAGCAGTGTACCAGGAGAAAAACAACTCTTTTAAAATTTCACCAGAACACTGTCATGCTATCGCGGGATTGAGTGAGCACAATCGTTGGCCGAGTTGGGCTGAAAATACTAATCTGAAAAATGTGATAGTGGTTAGTTCGCAGAAGGGCGGGGTAGGGAAAACCACTACCGCAGTAAATCTTGGTGCAGGTTTGTGTCAATCGCTTAGACACCGTATGAACACTGTTCTAATTGACATGGATCCGCAAGGGAGCTGTAGTCCACTGATTGATTTAACGATTGAAGAGTCTGAAGAAATTTTAACCGCAACAGATATCATGCTTGGAGATTTGGAGGAGGATAGTATATATCAATCGTTGATCCAAAAAGGGTTTACACCAGAGCAAATTCTTCAAGCGGCGTTGATGCCCACACATCTACCAAATTTTAGGATCATACCTGCATTTCCCAATGATGAGCGATTTAACCGCCATGTGTGGCGAGACGGCGGAATGGATAGGGCCCTGTTGCTATTACAGAATAAAGTTATTGAGCCCTTGTTAAAGACAGATGTCGACACAATTATTATTGATTTGCCGCCTTCAAACACTCCGATAGTGTGGGCAGCTTACCAGGTCGCTACAATGGTTATCATGCCTAGTGCAACACAAGAGATGGCATTTGACTCTTTATGTCAAAATTTGTTTCGCTTTGAAGAAATACTTGATGTATTACCGGGTAAAGGTGAACAGATCAGAGAGTTTAAAGTGTTACCTACAATGTATGATTCAACAACATCCCGTGGGGATACTGTTATTCTTGAACGTATGCAATCTGTTTTTGGTTTGGGGTTAATGGCGACAGCCATAGAAAAAAGTGCATTGTTCGAAGCATCGGCCCAAAGTGGTAGGACAGTGTACGATATAAGTAAAACAGAGATTCATCAAAAAGTAGTCAAAAATTGTAGTATTCGAGAATATAACAAAGGGCTTACGTCAATAGAATCATTGGTGAAAGAGGTGAGAATGAACTTACTTCGACAGGAATCTGAATATAGGAGAAACTCGATGTCAGAGGAGGTACAACATGGATAAGGATCCTTACAAGCGTCAGAGTAGAACTTCACTGACTGCAAGACTAGTTGAAATTAGCAGTGGTCATAAGGAAGCTGAGGGTTCAAATGATAAAGTTCCAGCTAATGCTGCTTCTTCCGTTAGTAGTAGTGGGGACTCAACTGAAGGTAATCCCGAAGTGGAAGTTAATACTTCATTAAATAGCAAGCATGAGGTGTGCTATTTACCAAGTGTTAAGCGAGATGTTCCCTACCAGGGAAAGGTGATGTATCTCACACAGGAAGAAATACAACAAAAGTGTCGGCCTTCTAAATTCAATACACGTAGTGCAGAGCATATTTCGATGGCGGATGTGTTGGATATTTATCCGTCTATTGCGGAAAGTAAAGTTAATAAGAAAGCTGCTGTCGGCATGGTTCGAGGTGACTATATATCTATAGCTGAGGGATTACGGCGAATGTTTTGTATAAGTACTGGGCCTGCTGATAGTGTCTTTAAAGTCGAAGTGTATAGTGATGTAGATTGGGAAGACGAGCTTGCACACGCCAGAGTAGCAGACATTTATAGTAAGCCTGGTCCTCTAGATGAAGGTGAAAAATTCAATGCTCTGATTGAGCAGTCTAAAGAAGAAGCAAAGCGCCTCAATGATCGTACAAAGGTATTAACTAAAGCTAAAGTAGCAAAAATGTATGAGGTGAGCGAGGGGATGGTGACGGAAACCACAAACTTCACCAAGATTCCAAAATACATTATTGATTGCTTACCAGGTTACCGTTTTGTTACATATAAATGGTTGAGAGAAGTGTACAAATTAAGGGAACGATTTGATGACGAAATGGTGAAGCAGAAATTAAAGCAATTACGCGACCAGAATAGTACCGTTGTTTATGACGATTTAGGTGCTGCAGAAGAGGCATCTAAAGTTATTCGCAGTCAGATCCTTAAGGTATTGTCTACTAAACAGCAACCGGCAAAGCAAACTGAATCAGACAATCCGTGGTATCTGTTGGAAATGGATGGTGTATCGGTGAATAGGCGTCAGCAGGTGATTTTGGATTTAAAAACTCTTGATGAAAAAGTACAGCGCAAGATTATTGATGTACTGGAGAACCATAATGATTAGCTATAAAAGTAATGTGCTGATTCTGTGTATGATAACTCTGTTAGGGTGCAGTCAGAATTACTATTCTGAATCGGAAAAATACGCAACACTCGATATTGTGAAAGATGTCCTGGCTGATGGAGTTAGGCAGCTGTCCATTCTTAATGTTAATGGTATGCCTCTAAAGTCTGCATTTTCGCCTGGTCGGACATATATAGATATCGAATGTGCAGAGCCGGGCACAGATAAGGCTGGTGAAAAGGTTAGGTTAAGGGAAACGTTGTATTTTTACGCTGAACCAGGTGGAGATTATAGTTTAAAGTTTTTTAGTCGTGGATATAACTATGATCCGTCTCATATCACTTATTGTAGGCAAGGTGATCTTTGTCATACTGGTCTGGATTACACAGATGCCTCGATATGTAATGTTGTACTAATGGATAATCAAAGTGAAAGTATTATTAGTGCCAGATCTAACAGGCAATATAGAGTTTTACATCCTTAATCATTATAAGGCGACGGATTTAACATCGTCGCCAACCCTTGCGCCCCTTGTTCCAGAGTATTTACTGCAGTATCCATAGTAGAATTTAACCCACCAACCAGTTCATCCAGCGTCGATGTCAGCCCTGTATCGCATTCCTGGAGATGCAGTTCCGTTGAGTCAAATCGTATTGCAACACTTTTGGAAACCAGTTCCCCTGCTTCTAAAATAGTTTTCTTCATGTGGTACTTCTCCTCTTGTTTATGCATAAATAATAATTTATTTGAAATTTATGTCAAATCCTGTAATCATGCAAATATATTAATATATTTGCATGGTGATTGCCGTGAGGAATATTTTTTCAAGTGATGCAATATCCATTTTCAGTGGTATCTCATTGTTTGTGAGTTGCAGGATATTATGGGGTAAGGGCGCCTTAACGGAGCTGGTGCTACTACTTTTGTTGTCAGGCTTTATTGTTTTGTCGGTTTATAAAGTGGCAGGGAAGGCAAAATGATTGTGCACGTGACCATTGGTGACAGAAAATTACCATTTGATACTCAAAAACATAAGTCATTGTTGGACTTTTTAGAAGATTCAGGTGAAAAGGTTTATTCGCAATGCCGTGAAGGTTTCTGCGGTTGCTGTGCTGTACAGACGCAGGACGCCGATAAATTTATGTTAACTATGAATGAAAATGATGTTATTGGATCATATGACAAAGAATCGGAAGTTTTGGCGTGTTCTTGTTTGCCAATAGACGACGTGTCGCTGAAGATGTAGATAGGGAGCTAATGGGGGAGTTAGAATTACTAAACCGGATACTTGAGATCTACGATTCGAAATCTTTAGCTAGATACCTGAATCAGTATGCTCCTCGTCGATGGACAGCTGATGCGATTAAGCAGAGTGTAAAGGGTAAACACAACTTTAGCCATGATGAACTTGTACATCTCAAGTCACTATTACCTGAGCAGCGAGTTAATGCAGAGAATTGTGATTTCCGTTTTATTGACCTTTTCGCGGGGATAGGTGGGCTTAGAAGCGGTTTTGAGAGTGTGGGGGGGATGTGCGTTTTTACTAGTGAGATAGATAAATTCGCGATGAGAACTTATAAGGCTAACTTTGCATCGGACCCCGTTTATCATTGCTTCAACCGGGATATCACAGAGGTGACGCTATCCGGGAGGGATGATGTATCGGAGAGGGAAGCTTTCAAGCACATTGACAGAATAATACCAAATCACGATGTTTTGTTGGCAGGCTTTCCATGTCAGCCATTTTCAATAGCAGGCGTTTCTAAGAGGCTTTCTTTGGGGGTTGCACATGGTTTTTGTGATACTCAAGGAACGTTGTTTTTTGATGTTGCAAGAATTATCGCTGCCAAAAGACCTGGTGCTTTTGTTCTGGAGAACGTAAAGAATTTAAAAAGTCATGATAATGGTAAGACTTTTGAGATTATCATGAACACTTTAGATGAGTTGGGTTATGTAGTAGCTGATGCCCGCTATTGTGGGAAAAACGACCCTAAAGTAATCGACGCCCAAAGGTTCTTACCTCAACATCGAGAGAGAATTGTTCTTGTAGGTTTTAGAAAGGATCTTAACGTCCATAGAGGATTTACACTTAAGAATATTGCTTTCCCATCGAATGTTCCGTTGTTGGGAGATATTTTAGAAAATGAGGTTGATGATAAGTACATTTTGACCCCTAAACTTTGGAAATATTTGTACAACTATGCGGAGAAGCATAAAAAGAAAGGTAATGGTTTTGGCTTTGGTCTCGTTGGCCCGGGAGATATTACCAGAACTCTTTCTGCTCGATATTACAAAGATGGATCTGAAATATTGGTCGACAGAGGATGGGACTTTAGAAAGGGATTTTCAGACGAGGTGAATATTGCAAACCGGCCAAGAAGATTAACTCCAATGGAGTGTGCGCGTCTTATGGGGTTTGTTTCGCCTGGTGGCTATAATTTCAAAATACCGGTTTCTGATACGCAAGCATATAAACAATTTGGTAATTCCGTAGCCGTTCCTGTTTTCCACGCCGTAGCTAATTTAATGCATGAAAGAATTATAAATGCGAAAAATGTTAGTGCTGGGGGGAGATAGTTCAGATATATGTTACTTGTGCTTAGAAGCAAAGCTTGGATCTGTTCTTCAGCATAGCAAAGTACAATTATTGACAACTGGTAATTAGTCAAGTACCAGTTGTCTTGAGTTTATAGTCAGCAAGTCTTTATTTTGACTATGATTCATGTCACTTATTTGTTGCGCATCTAGAGAGTTTTTTACTGTATATTCAACGGCTTGTTCAAAACTCATGGCGCTATCAAGTAAGTCGTCAAATGCTGTGATTCCATGTTTCTGAATATATTCGTCAGGATCTAGTTGTTCAGGAGCAAAGCAAAAATATGCTTGGGATTGACGTGATGTGTCATCTTCCAGAGTTGCTAGTATACTTTTAAGTCCCCTTGCTCCGGCACTGTCCCCATCCAGACAAAAAACTACGCGCTCGTATTCATGTGTGAGTTTACGGATATTGGAAGCGGAAGCTGCTACCCCAAGTACAGCGTATGCAGCGTACTGCCCGTTTAACTGGTCATATTTAATATTATCCATGTATCCTTCGAATACGCAGGCTTTAGTTGCGTTCTTAGTCTGAGGAGTACTAAACAAAAGTCGTGATTTATTAAAAATTGAGCTTGTAGCTGAATTGATATATTTAGCGTGTGTCGTTTTGGGATCTACAATTCGTCCACCGAATCCACAAGGTAAATGTTGTGCGTTGCAGATGGTAAAGGTGATTCTATTGGAAAATGGAGAGTAGTATGAGTTACGTTTTTCTGCATAATTTAGTACTCCTATTTCAGTCAAAAATTGAGTTGAATACTCTTTACTTAATGCATCAAATATGGGTGCGTTGTAAGGGCAGAATCCAATACCCGCATCAAGGGCTTGTGCATGAGAAAAGCCGCGAGTAGCAAGGTAATCCAAAGCGACTTTAGATTCTTTGAGATGATTGGCAAAAGCTTCATGTAAACGTCGATGGATGCTAAATGCGTCGTACTGTGATTGTAGATTAGTACGTTCAGAGCGTGTTAGCTGCTCGTTATTCATTAGTTTTATAAAAGCAGATGCCTGTTCGTATGGTGAATGGGTTAACTGAGCATGCAATCCTGCTTTATCCAATTGGATACCGCAACAGTCACAAAGGTAGTGTTCACCTTCGATGCGGGCTGACATGGTTTCTTCTGGATGAAAAAAGCAATTAAACTGAGCTCCATCACTTAGATTTGGGCTGATAATGCGCCACGGAATGGTGTTATAATCTTTCATATCTGAGTCTATAAAACTGCTAAAATATTGCATATATGTTATGTGTAGTGCAGAATAAGTCAATCAATATAAACTCTTTATACGGACTCCGCAGTGCCTGAAAAGCCTCAAAATAACTCAAATGAAAAAGGATATGCAGATAGTGTACTGGAGAGGACCCGGCAGTTATTGTACGCCAAGTTTATTCGTACTGCGGTGTTTAAAGATAGCTTTGGGGCTGCTTTTACGATTACGCGGTATTTGGCAATACTTTGTTTGATTCAAACTGTGGTAATTTTGGTACTGGCATTGAGACCGTTTCCGGAGCAGGTTCCTATTGGAATATATGAAGATGGCAGAGCTGTTCCTTTGGTCGCATTGAACGAAGACATCATGAACGATACGCAGCTTAAAGCATTTGCGCGAGATTGTGTTATTAAACTTAATGAATACACATTCAGTAACTGGCTGAATCATCTCAATGAGTGGTTGCCGAGATGCATGTCTCCAGCAGCACAGTTAGAGTTCCAAAAAGATTTTGAAGCTAACATTATTAATTCACTGGTAAGTAATAGGCGGTCTTATGAGGCGGTGCTTGATGGAGTGCCTTTAATAACAAATCGAGGGGTTGTAGAAGGGCGAAAAGCTTATCTTGTTCAGGTACCTTTGCTTATTACTCGTTATGAAGAAAATCGTACACCTGTCAATGAACGCAAAACCGTGCAGGTAAGCATAATCAGGATAGATCAGCGGATTAGTTATGAAGGGGTTCAAATTGTACAGTACCAGGAGAAAAATCGATGAGGTTGGGTAAGGTTGCACTGTCATTTATTGGCATGCTTTACATAACTTGCCCAGCACTGGCGAAATCGACTGATGCGCAACAAGGGAATGAGGACTCTGCAGAGGAAGTGTTGTTGCCTGAAGGGCTCAATATACAAAGTGATCCGCAACAATGGCTGGATTTATTACCGAACCTCACACCTGCTCAGAAATTGGCATTGCTGGCGCAGTTGATTGGGATGCCGCCAGAAGAAATCAGTAAGCTCAAAGGCCTGTCGGAGGTTGCCAAAAGAGTTAGCAATGAAAAGCCTATTGATTATCGTTATGAGGTGGGAACTTATAACATTACTCCAAGCACCTCTCAAAAGGTAGCCAATATTGCCTTGGAGCCATATTCATTCTCAAGCTTGGCGTTCTACGATACTAGTGGTAACCCTTGGCCAATTAGCTTCATTCAGTCATCAAACAATAAATTTGCGATTATTAATAATAGCGCCCTTACTGGTGCAAGCCAGACACAAAATCCGGGCAGCGCATCTGTAGATAATGATATATCGGCGGTATCTCAATCAGCTGAACTGCCGCATGTTGCTATTATTCGTCCTACAGAGTCACAGGAATACGGTACTCTATTGGTGGTGCTTCAGGGATTTAATCGTCCAATTACAATTGATGTAAATACGCGAGGTGCGTTAGTCAATTATGCTTCAAATTTTAAGGTGGTAGGTAGCTTGTCGCCGTTAAACACGTCGATTAATGCGATTAATAGTAACTTACGTCATCGCCAGCCTGGTTCGAACGTTGTTGATATGAGCGTACTTGAACGCTTTATAACAACTCCCCCTCATGATGCAGTAGATGTGCCGACAACTAGTGAATATCTGAGAGTTTATCGTTACAACGGTGATTATTATCTGGTATCGATGTTTGATTATGTTGGAGCGCATAAGGATATGGTAATTGGCGTGGATGAACTTAAGGTGTTTCAAGTACCATCGCATAATATGCTTGAGAGAGTATCTTTGGTTGATCTGGCTGGTCAGGTGGTACGTGTGGATGTGTTTCTGGATTAATTGCAATGGCTGATAATCAAGTGCAACTACATGATGATGATGATGAATTGGATGGTGATGAGCGACTACCGTTATATAAACGGCTTTTTGTATCCTATACATCGCTATCCACTAGTGTCAGGCGCTTTTATAACCTTTCGTTTATCACTATTTTCGTATTAGTTAGTGCTGTCATTTATTTGTTTTCGGGTAGTCCGCCGGAGCCTGTAGCGTCAGTGGATTTACGAAGAAACACCCAAGAAACAGGAAGCAGAGCAGATGACACTCCATTACCAGATACGCTAAATGAAGCTATTACAGTTGACTCGTTGCAAGATGTTGAAAAAGGTCAGGTTCAGTTATTAGACAGAGACCGTTTAGCAGCTAAAAAACTTTACAATCAAAGGAAGGAAGAGTTCCTGGCTAACATGAAGGGGATCATTAATGAGCAGCCTTCAGGTGTAGGGGCATTGTCGAAGAAACAGACAGAACCAGTGCCTGATAAAACATCCAAGGAGAAAGCAGTAACTTCTCAGGAAGCGCCCAAGGATACGCCACGTGGTGATATTGCTAAAGAGAGGAGAGAGATAGAGTTACTGGCAACTGATACGGATTATGAAAGGGCGTTATCGGACGTGCAACTTGGAGTGATAAATAAAGTGTTGGCGAAAAGGCCTGAAATGGGGGCGTCAGTTTCTTATCAAAAGGTTACGGCAGTTCATCAGCCATCAATATCTACTCGGGATAATACAATTGGAGGTGTTTCAGAGGCGTCTGAAGGTGGTGGGTACAATGGTGATGATTTTTTGCCCGGGCGTAAAATATTAGCGAGATTAGATGGTCTGGTAACTAATGAAGAAGGTATTCCATACATCAGACTTAGGCCACTTGAAGGGCCTTTAGCGAATGGCGGATTGTTTTTGGCGACGCCACAAGAAGTTGAGAACGGCTTTGTAATTACCACACAAAAACTAACCTGGAAAAGTTATACAGGTTCTTTTCAAGCTGTAGCGGTATCTGTGGATGAACGTAACTCTCCAACACTGGCTAGCGAAGTAATAGACCGTCAGTTTTATCGGAACGTGTTAATTTTTAGTAGCGGTATATTGCAGGGCTTCAATACGCTGGCACAGCGTGTTGGGTCAAGTGTAATTGTCAATGGAGATACAGTAACTACTGATACAGAGATTGATAAGGAAGCTCTGTTAGTCTCTGGTGCTGGTGGTGTGGGACAGGCCTACGCAGGGCGATTAGATAAGGCTTTGGATGAGGCAAAAGATATTAAGCGTCTGTACAGTGGTGAGATTGTGGCGCTGATGATAATAGAAAAACCGGCCCTAAACTGGTTGCCGGATATGGATAATGAGATGGTGTATTAAGATGAGTGAACCGGTAGACAGAGATTTTGATGACTTTGATGAACTAGGAGAGGATCCAGGCTCACAAGATCAAGTGGATGTGCCCGTATTAGAGCCAGAACCGGATGCGCTTTATGGGGATGTCAGTGAATCTGTAAGTCAAGCTAATGCACCAGAAATTAGTAAAAAGAAAAAGGCTTCGCCATTTGATCTGAAAAGATTTTTGCTAAAAAACATGGTTTTTATATTACCGGTAGCTGTAGTCGGTGTGTTTGCGGTATTCGTGTTCTCTGGGGTAGATAACAGTAAGAATGCGCCAGCGCAAGTAAAAGTCGAAAATGATGTCGACCTTAATGCTGCTTTTTCGCAACCATCTGATGTAGATAAAGGGTCTGACAGGGTTAGTGCGCAATCAAATGGTGGGCAACATAAAGCGCTTGCTCAAGAGCAAATTAGTCAGGATTCCGTCGTAAGCGAACTCAAAAATCCTGCTCCAAAGCAAGGTGTTTTTGAAGCGCGAGATGCTACAGATGTGACCCAAAAAATAGCGAATGACGAAGCGCTTCAGCAAGCACAAAATATGACTATGGAACAGTTCGATCTGGTGTTTGAAGCTATGAAAGCCTTAAGTGAGCGACTGGATGCGGTCGAAAACCGCGCTTTGCCTACAGTACAAAATAATAGTAGTACCGGTATGGGGCAATTAGATCTGGTTGAACTGTCAAATATGATTAAAGAACTGGTAGCTCAAGAAACTCAGAAAAATGGAGAGCAGATTGAAGTGCTGGCGAATTGGATTAAAAAAGAGCTTAACAAGTTAAATGACCAGCAAATGGTAAAAAATATAGTACAGCGTGAACAGCGTCGTGAATTAAGACTTGTCAGCGCCACTGATGGAAGAGTGCTTGTAGATGTAGTTGGTGCCGGGGAAGAGCAGTGGATAGAAGTCGGCGAATTGGTACGAGGGTATGGTGTAGTTACAAAAGTATCCCCTTTTGGTTGTCTGGAATTTAGTACAGGGGAGACCTACGCTCCGGAATTTGCGATGTGTAGTGACTAAAGAAATAAATAATGGTCAATTGGGTTCAACTTAACTCTGATATATACATGGTTATTGTATTGATATTTTTTATCAATGCGTTAGCTGGCGCGATTCTTGTCGTTAAAGTGGGGACTATGTGTAGTAGTTATGGCGACGAAATGAATATGATGCAACAGCGCCCGACGATTAAAGAGATTATCGTTACGGCTAGTGTCGCAACAGGATTGATATATTTTGCAAGTTATATTCTGGTTTTCATGCAGTCGACTTTTCAGCCAGACCTTACATCTGTATCAAGTTCGTTTCAATATGCTGTATTTGAAGTCCAGGAAGGGTTTGATGAGCAAAGAATTATTGCCATGACGAGCTTGAACGTCAGCCGCCTGATGGGAGTTATTTTCCTGGCTTTGAGTTTATATTCTTTTCTGGCGGCGGGACAGCAGGGACCAGATAGCCGAGGAAGTGTAGGTAAAGCGGTGATGCAGGCAATTGCTGGTGCGGCATTTATTGCACCAGATAGAGCTATCGGAGTATTGGCTACGGTGTTACCCATGTTGAGGATATTTGAAGAGTTCTTTCAAAGTGGATATCTCGTGCCATAGGCACCTGATAATTGAAGTTATATTTAAATTTAGCTAATGAGGCAAACTATGAAAAACACAGTAAAAACAATGAAAAGACGCGCCGCTCAGGCATTTTATGCTGGAGCACTTATGATGCCTCTGCAACAGGCAGTAGCGCAGGTGCCGAGCGACATTGGTCCAGGGACGACTGATAAAGGTTTGGGAGGCGTGATTGCTACGTTTCTCAGTAATATCATTCCGTTAAATAATCTTATACTCTTTGTCGCGTTTTTAATCGGCATGATCTTCGTAGTAATGCTGGGCGCCATGTTTAAAAACATGGGGGATGAAAACGCTCGTGAGCAGGTTAAACCTTTGAAAGTGTTTGGTTTGATTATTGGGGCTATCATTTGCTTTTATTTGAGCTACATCATCATCGTGTTCGGTGAAACCTTTTTATCGAACCCAAGCGCAGCTGGTGCAATCCAGTGGCAGGGCGGCTCCGACTAGAATCTCTGGATATGTCAGATACAAGCATCCACTTCCCGCCTGTTGGAATACGCCGGGGAGTGCGCTATGACGTTGCGCAGGAACTTAAAGAGCCTGCATTTGTACGTCGGGCCAAAGAGGTTATCCACACAGCGGATTATACGTGTTCGCAGTGTGGGTTTCGAAGTGCTCATTATATGAGAGTTCTGGATGACGATGACCAATATACCCCTGATAGTGAACTGCGCTGTGTATGTAGTTTTTGCTATGAACGGGGGAGGCTAGGTTATGCTTTGGCTAATAATTTGGGCACATTGGTCCTCGCTCCTGAACTTTCACAGGGTACATTATTCGGTTTGATGCACAACACACTTGCGCTATTTGCGTTGGGTCACGTTAGTAAGAAAAGCTTTGCTGATAAAAGCCCGTATATGCGTAATCTAAAAACAGCAAGCCGAATGATTCTAAATATTCAACAGCGAGAACAAAAGTTGTTGGACTACCTGGGGGTCTCGTCGGTAAGCGCGTTTGTGTTGCAGTTGAGCGGAATTAGTACAAAGTTGTACAAAGCCCGTGCGAGATGGCTTAGAGGTGTCCACTATTTACCAGATCTCGAAGCTGCTCAACCAAGAGCGCTTAGGTGGCACGAAGATGTTTATCAGACAATACATATCAGCGATCGTTTGGCATTAATGCAGAAAATGCAACCAAAGGAAACGGCGAGATTTAGGAAGATAAATGACGCCAAACAACAAGACATTCTGGTAAATCGCGAAGATTTGTCCCCACAATGAAAATCGTAGTGGCGTTACT
The DNA here is from genome assembly GCF_055755215.1 of Planctobacterium sp. R6. Taxonomy (NCBI): domain Bacteria; kingdom Pseudomonadati; phylum Pseudomonadota; class Gammaproteobacteria; order Alteromonadales; family Alteromonadaceae; genus Planctobacterium; species Planctobacterium sp. R6. The sequence continues at coordinate 59,510 of NZ_JBVTQY010000025.1, read as the reverse complement.
AAGTCAGGCTAATGAGGCGGTAGTCGTTTCAATGGCTGGCGAGCCAGCCAGGAGCTTGCCATTGAAAGAATTGCATGGTGATGCACTTTTTGTCATTACTGATGTTTCAAAATCTCACTTACAGCGTGAATATCCTCGCTCCGGATTTCAACCAGATGATGTAATAGGGGTTTCGATACTGGAGATTGCAAAGCGGTTTGGCTTACTTATTTATGAAAACACTAAGAGTGACTTACCGCTATTATCAGCAATTTGCAACCGTGTGTATCGGATAGCATTACAAAAGAATTTAATCAACGGGTTTGACCAATCCATTAGTGGTGCTATTGCGCAACACTTCAAAACTGAATGTAGTCAGGCGCAAAGCAAACTTGCGCAACCTCAGCATATTCAAGACGCGTTAAAAGTATCACCTGCGTACCATACGTACATTGGAAAAAGTGGAGTTCAAGGGGTTACCTTGTTTGATGTTGAAGCCCCAAGGAAACAATACCTTGAACATCTGGTAGGTGCCCAATACCCCAACGGGCCATTTACGCTCGAAAGTACCAATAAACGTCAGAACAATACTGCGCGACGTAAGGAACGCTTAAATGATTTATTTGAGGTATTACAAGATCAGGGAGAAATTGCGATTTGTTATATGCAGATAGCTCAGGTCCCACCGTCGCTGTACCTACCAAAAATGGATGGCCAGTCATGGTCTGGTTGGTGCCCATTATCTATGGCACTGTATTTGTCAGATTCGGTTGAATTAATAATCACAGATATATACAAAGCTCCTAAGACGTCAAGCCTGCAGCAACATATTCAGATGGTACCGTCTTCCGTGGCCGCTGAGTTATCAATGTCTTACAATCTATTTTATGGCATTAATGTTGAACAACTATTTGCCCAGGCGCAGCAGGTTAATCCCGCACTACACTTTTTCCTGTATTGGTACGACATTATGTTTTGTATAGACAAATACCGGCGGTTACAGGAAAACGGTGTACCAGTAAGGCGTATCGGACTCGGCCGACTAACACTACAGTTGGAATCATTCACATTAAACTCTATAGAACCATTAATGACAAAGGAACACCTTGTGTTGCCTATGCTATTACCTGAAGTGGAGCTATAAAAACTATGCCGTCAGACGCAGTTACACGACTTCTTAGAGGAATAATTCACCTTGAAGAAGGTTACGAGCTGACTTTTTTTTATAACACTCATGAACGTGACTTGTTGTTGCGGCTGGATGAAATCGCGGCGCTCCCCGAAGAAGAACAAAAAGGTGCTTTAGAAAGCTTAATTACAACTTTAAAAGCCAGTGGAGAGAAATAATCTATGGGTATGCTCAAAAGCTTACAGCTACTTAAAGAAGAGTTGCAGAAAAAATCACTGGATAAGTATTTTGATATCGAGATGCCGGTGAATGATTACACGTTTGTGACTAAGTATGGTGATTTAGTCTCGGTATTCGAACTTAATGGGCTGACAACTCTCATTTTAGGTAATGTACTCGATGAAACGGCTTCTAAAATAGATCGATACTTTTACTCTATTCTCAAAGAGGGACAGCATACTATTGATTGGAATTTTGAAAGGGATAAGAGTCGTACTCGTCGAGAGATCCGTTCAGCGATGTTGCGGGACAGAGAAACAGTAAAGCGCCTGAATTTAGATGGTATGGACATCATGCAGGAAAACGAAGATATCAACACGGCGTTGTGTGTTTATCAAAAAAGTCACCTGGTGCTGTGGACACATGTTAGCGCTCTGGATGAGCGGTCTTTGAGTATCGATAGCGCCAGAAACAGAAAGTTAGTAGAACGGTTCAATGTTAGGCTGGATGGTGCACCTAATCCTTTTAAATTGGTTCCAAAGCTGGTTGGTAAACATGAAAAACGCCTTGAAGAGCTCAAGCAATGTTTTGAGGATGCTAAAACGAAGGCGAGACTTTTACATATTAAGGAAGCTGCCACGACTATGGCATTGCAAGCGGATCCTTTAGGACATGATGATAGTTATGTTCCGCAGTTTCCATTTGATAAACAGGAATATCAACGTACAGCTAAAGATTATAATCTGCACCTTGTCCGTAAGCCTTACGCAGAAGATCCGGTACAGTCATTCAGTAATTTTTGTCCGGATCATTTTGCCAAACAGGTGTGCGCGCAACCGGTGAATGAATATGAAGCTGGTATGATTAAAATTGGGACAACATACCAGTGCCCAATGTTAATGCGAGTATTCCCACGTGAAGATAGTTCCTTTTTGGCGTGGTTGGCTGAAATTGACAAACAAGTTCCAATACGTATCAACTTCAGGCTTACTGATGGTAAAGATACTATGTTTGAGTTCAAAAAAGCCTTTGCCGCATTAGTGCGTTGGGGTCACCCTGACAATAAAACATTTTCCAGTGCAGCATCAAAACGTTCCGTTGAAATGGCATCGAAAATAGCTTACTGCGGATTACAGATATCAGCAACAACCTGGGCAAATGATCCTGACAGCGCTTTGGCCAATCGCGAAACTTTGATGCGAGCCACAAATCGCTGGTCACAGGCGAAACTAACTGCAGATTTAGGAGATCCCACAGAAACTTATGTATCTACCATTATCGGTGGAACGAAGACTAATCCCGGGGTCACTGCTTTTCCTCCACTACGCAGCGCAATAGAGTTGCTGCCAATAGTGCAAACTGGCCGTATTTGGAATTATTCCAGTCTTATATTCAGAACTTTGACCGATGTTATTTATCCATTTGAAGTTGCGGCACGTAATCAAAACAGTCACATGGATTTGTTTATTGCGCCACCAAGGCAGGGTAAGTCGGTCATGGCTAACGCGATTAACAAGGCGCTTATTGAAAAAGCAGGAAACAGGCAACTGCCGTACATCACCATTTGTGATATAGGCCCTACCAGTGTCGGACTGGGACGTTGTATTCAGGATATGCTTAGTGAGAAAGATAAGAGTAAAGTAGTATTTCATACGTTTAACATTAATCAAAAAGAAAAGATTAATCCGTTTGATATTCAGTTTGGTCTTACAGAGCCTTTGGCGGAAGAGCATAGCTTTATGGCAAGGGTGTTGCGGATCTTCTGTACTGATGACAATACCGGAGATATTCCTTCAAACTGTGAAGGATTGATTAACAAAGTTATCCGCGTCACATTTGCAAAAGGTAAAGATATTCGCTCACCTAAGCGGTATGTACCTGGTGTGGATAAAGAAGCTGACGAATTGATCATTCAACATCAATTGGAAGTCAATGAAGATACAACTCAGTTTGAATTACGAGATATTTTGTTTAAAGCAGGAGCACTAGCGGCAGCAAAAAGAGCGCATTACAGAGCAATGCCTTTGATTGATGACTTTATAGATGTTGCTTCAACAACCACAGAAATTCAAAAAGATTACAGTATTCCTGTTGGTAATTCAGATAAGTTCACGGTGATAGATTACTTTGTGCTGAAGCTTAAAGAAGCCGTGGACAAGTATAAGCTATTTAACGGGCACACGATGCTTGATTTTGAAAGTGCCAGGGTTGTGATTATGGACCTCAAAGCTGTAGTACCAACTGGAGCTATGAGTAATTCGGGGCATTCACCTGAGGCGCAGCAAGCTGGCTTATTTTATATGGTGGCTCGTAATTTAGGGGCACGGAATTATTTCTTGCGTTCGAGCATGGAAGATGGTCACCTCCCGTTCTGGCCAGAGTTGTATCGGGCCTACCAACGAAAACGCATCGAGCAAATCGAACAATTGCCGAAACGGTTACAGTACGACGAATATCATTGTACGAACGGTTGCTATGGTTTTAGAGCTCAGGTGGCATATGATGGTAAAGAAGGTCCTAAGTGGGGGCTATCCCAGGCGATTATCAGCCAAGCGCCGAGTGACTTTGATGATGCATTGTTTGAACTCTATACAAATCTTTTTGTGTTTGGTGGTCTGGAGAAGAATGCGATTGATTACTTGTCGAAAAAAGTGCAGCTAAGTGAGGCTGCTGTGGATGCAATGGCAAATTGGTTACATGGTCCGCGTAAAGGAGGAAGTTGTTTCTTATTGCAATCAAAGATTGATCAGAAGGTATTTTCTCAGATTTTACGCTTTGCAAAAGGCCCACTAGAACTGTGGTCTATGACAACACAAAAGGAAGACAGACCGATAAGAGAAGCCTTGATCCATAAACTTGGAGCTAAGCAGGCTCGTTGGTTACTGTCGAAAGTTTTCCCTAAATCAACAGCTGTAGATTGGCTTCAGCATCGTGAGCATATGCTTGAAGGAAAGACACAGGAAATGAACAAAGAGCAACTTGAGGATACCTTAAGCGCAGAGTGTATAGAAATGCTAATGAGAAAATATCAGGATCACCTGGAAGGTGAAAATGTTTCTGAACAGTTACAATAAAGTAGTGTTCGAACTAGTCGTTTCTTCGATTGACGCGAGTAATTACTTAACCTAGAATCAGGGCTTACTCATGGTATGGGTAAGCCCTGACGGTAAACTTAATCTGACGAATGTTTACCTTGTGAATACTCCCCGTTTCGGCGGGGAGTAGTATCACTCAGAATCCGGTCACTCACGCACAGTTCTCATCGATATTGTTCAGCAGTTCTGAATTATTCGAGTTTCGGGTGTGTGTAAGATGCAGTTGGGTGGCATAAAACGAGCCAACAGAGCCATTTTCGGCAGGATAAAGCATCATGCCGCAACATTCCCCGTTCTCATCTTTCATCGGAGCCCATCGATATGTCCCGCGAGTGATTACTGAATTTTCCAGTTGGATTGGTTGTTGTTCATATTTTGAAGGTCTGAATTGCTCTGTGCATGCCTGCATCATTTCTTCTGACGAAATACTACCTTTAGCAACGAAAGACTCCGTTATACCAAGCCTGGATAGTTGAATTACATCAATAGCCATATAGGTCCTCTTTAGCTAAGGATTACGTTCAGTTAGTAGCAGTATCTTGCTACATTGTGAAATTTTGCATGTTGCCACAGTTTTTACGGAATATGCCACTACTAACTTCATAAGGTAGAACAAAAATCACTTGTGAGCGGTCGTGCGATCGTGGAAATGTTGTCTGGGTGTCATGGAAATCAAAATATTAGTCACGCGAAGTAGGGTATGCTATCTTATGCATAAGAATTAATATGTATGTAGGTTTGTGATGAGTGGTAAACCAGAAAAAGAGTGTTATCTGAGTAAGTTGTTAAAGGATGACAATCGATTGGGGAGCGGTATCCTTAACTCTCGAAAGGATCTTGAAGAGCAGTTTTATAGAATCGTTGATTTTTACATGAGTAATAATCGTCACAATGTGCCACGTCACGGATTGTTTAGTGTTGTGGCCAGACAGACTGGTTTTTATTTGTTTGATCATCCAGCACTTACCCAATTATGTGATACTGGGTTTACACAGGGAACCGGCGTTTTTGTTAATACACAGTTCTTTGAAGATTTAATGGTAGAGCGTGAGCGAGGGAAGCAGCGTGGGGTAGTTTATAACGATATTGAATTTTTATTGACTCACGAAATGCGGCATATGATGGATTTACATTTTTCTCGTCTGACGCAATACAGTAATGAACTCGCCAATATTGCACAAGACATGCGTATTAATATCACAATTGTTGATATGTTTCCTGAATGGACACTGTCCGGATTTATGACTAATGGTGTAGGGTTTACCGAAAAGGAGCGAGAGCTGTTTAGTGGGGATGCTGAAGAGACTATAGCCAGGAAATTACTGGCTATGGCTGAACGAAAAAATAAAGAGCAATCAAATCAGAATTCTGGTCAATCAAATAAAGAGGGTAGTGAAGGGCAACCGCAAGCCGGTAAAGAAGATCGTAAAGGACAGCCGCAGTCTGGTCAAAGTGGGATGTCACAAAATAATGAAGGTGTTGCTGAGGTGATTGAAGAGCTGATTGGTCAGGAGGTGCGTGAGCATGACCATGTTGTAACACCCGAAGATTTTGTAAATGCTTTACAGGAAGGTGCGGATAAAGATTTGCTAGAAAAGCTTGGCATTCCGGAAAATATGGACAATAAGGCAAAAGCCAAAATAGCGAAAGAAGCAGAGCAAAAACTACGTGATGCGGTGGCTGAGACCAAACGGACCAGAAATGAAAACCCTAATGGGCAACGAATGCCGGGTCAGCATATGGAAGATGATTATCAGATAATGTTGGATTCACTGACAAAACCAAAGCTGACCTTTAAAACTGCATTTAAACAGGCGGTTTATGGTGACGGAATGCAAATGGATCCAACAGATGACGTGCCAGATATGTTGTATTTCGTAGATCCAGATGTAATGAACATGTCGATGAATGTTTATTTGCCAGGAGTGATTCCCGCTACTCGTGATCCAGGTAACTTCTTGTTTGTTATTGACACTTCAAGCAGTAATGACGCGATTGATGAAATGTTTTCAGAAGCCCTGGGAGCACTCGATTCTGAGGAAATGCAAGGAGCACGGTTATTTGTTGCCAGTGCTGATACCCGGGTAAGAGGAAAGGTGTGGGAAGTCACGTTGGAGAATAAGTTAGAAACTGTAGCGATGTTGTCTGCATTTGGGGGGGGAGGAACAGATTTACTGAATGGTGTAAAGACTGCGTACAATTATATTAAGGAGATGCATTCAGGACTTGAGATATCGGCTTGCGGAATATTGACGGATTTAGGGGACACTCCCCCTCGATATGAACAATTACCTGAAGATATTCCTGCATATATTTATATATGTGCTCCCCACCATTACGACGAACGCTTCGCCGCAGCAGTTGAACATTACGCCGAAGTGGCAAGACTTGAAGAGGGAGCTGAAGTAGATCTTGAGGCACTGACAGAGAAGACAGCTGCATTAGCGCCGTAATCAGAACTAAGTAGAATAACTGTTAAGAAATTCTACTACATGACTGGCCGAGGAGGAGAGTAGGTGCTTTGAGGGTTCAAGCGCTGCTCTAAGAGATCGGCGAGTTGCTGTACTTCAGGTTTCCGGATTTTTTCAGGGTTCAGTTTGTGTTCAAACCCTGAAAAATTTATAAATTTCCCTTGCGGGGTACGCGTTTTCATAAAGTACCTTAACGTGTTGTCGTCGCTATAAAGCTATACGACGCTGTTTTCAATATAGTTGGTAGATAACGTTAATGTATAGGACGATTTTACCAAATCCTCATATTGCAAACCATTAATTTGCGGAGGAAGTTCAGCATACTGCGATGTACGAGCAGCATGTATCGCATCGTAAGTAGATTTTTGAATCGGAGCCTTTATCACAAACGTTACATCATCATCCTCATCTTCATCCAGTCCAGGGAAATTAAAAGCACTGTTTAATGAATACTCATCATCTTCATGGCATACATACAACTGATGCTCAGGGGCATATTGCACCCAAGCAAAGTAAGCCTGACTTACGGCATATAAAAAATGTTTATCATTTTCAAAAATAGCCAACCAGCTATGCTGATAATCTCCGCTAAACACTAGCGTTTTTACGTTTTCCGCGCTTTCTATGTACGCATTGTCAGAAGCTACCAAGTCAGCAAAAAATGTGACCAGTGCTGTACGGATGTTAGCATCGCTAAGGCTCATATTCAGACTACCCTGTTGCTTTATGAAGTAATGCCTATATAATAACATATATGTAGTATAACATACACAACGAATATGACTCCATCGGAGACAAAGAGCTGTATAAGCACAGCATATAAGGCATCGTTGCAAAACGCAAAAGTTTTGTGTCACGCATCTTATAGTCAAATTGAAGACCGAACCATACAAGATTTATGTGTTTATTATGCAAACGGCTTGAGTTTGCTTGTAAGGGAGCAACCCATTGCAACTGGTAAAGTCAACCCTGACGCAACGCTTTCACTATCTCGCCCGGTAGATGGCTCTCAAAAAGTCTTTCTGTTGTTGGCTACTACAAATCTTTTCATGCACTACGGCCAACTTAATGAAGCGAAAAACGGTCGTTCATTGGCTGAATTAAAGTCGCGTTGGCATAAGCAGTGTGAATCATTTGAAGGAAAGCAGATGGACATGAGTGAAGCCCAGTCTTTTTGTCTTCTTTTAAAATTACAGGAAAAAACCGGGATCCGAGCCATGCATCATCCGACTTTACTACCTAAAACTCTGGAGAATGTTTGATGAAGGAGAAGATCAAAACAGAGCCGTTTACGTTAAATAAGCTCACTGGTGGGGTTGGTGTACCTGACTCTCAGAGTATGTCTATAGAAGACCTGGAACAACTTAAAAAGTCGGTAATTGAAGAGCAGCAGGAAAAAGTGGCTAAGGCCAGTACTTTAGCAGACGATAATTATCGCGCACGGTTGTGTATGACTGCACTTAAAGTATTTCAACCGATGTTGGCCGCTGTAAATCATTTTGCTGATATGTCCGATGAAGATAAGATGGTGGCTCTGCAGCATATTATTCGTGATTGTATGTCATTGACACAGTACATTAATACCGGTTTAAAGAAGTCAGGAATTGAAACTTCACACAAAAAATATACTTGGATGTTGCGAAAGGTTGTTGCTGATGCGGCAGTCAATATTTCAAAGCAGTATGTTACGCACAAAAAGACTCAATTGGCGTCACTTAAGGCATCCTACGGTGCACTATTTAGTGTGATGAATAATGAGATAATGAATCCAACTGATAAACATAATGATAGTCTTATTGCTGCACTGATAGCGGATAATCATGAAGCGTATAAAGATTTTCTAAATGTACTTGCAAGCGATGATGAATATGAAGAGACAGACGAGCAAACCGCAATTGCATTAAGTACTTTGACGGGGTTGAGTGATCTCACCGTAGAAATGGCTCGATTTTCGTTTTTTACCAATGAGTCTGCCAGACAGGTTCATCATCAAAAAGCGGTAAAGAAAATATATGAAGGTGCGCAACGGATGTACCGAACGCTTTTAGATCACAATATGATTATTCCAGACACGAAAAATCGTACAGCATTACTGCAAGCTTGTATTCGTGATGCTTCGCAACACTATGTTTTTGCTTATAAAAAATACGCTCAGTTAGCCATTTCTAGAATTAAGGCAATGGAAAACCCAGACGATGTAAAACATAGTAAATCAGCGGTAGCCTTAGCTGGTATACCTGAAGAAGCTATTGGGGCTGAGTTTGATAAGATGATCCAAATCCATTGCGCTGGCGCTTGCAGTACAGTTGACCCGCTACGCGAACTTATGGAAGCGGAGGGACTATCCGCAAAAAAGTCTGAACACCCGGTGATGCGTGCCTGATGAATAAAATCCATAAAAGCAGAAGAAATTTTATGTTAACTGCGGCAGGTTTTGTTGGCGGTGCGGTTCTGTCACTGGGTGCTTCAAAAGCCCGTGCGAATCCATTGGAAGATGTCATAAAGAGATTGTTGTATGCGGCATTGGCGGGCATCGCTATTTATTTTGCCTGGCGTTACATCATGCGCGTTTATGAGTCTTTGGAACAGTGGATTGATGAACACACAGAGAATGAAGAAGAGAAGACAGATAAGCACGTTCTGTTAATTGCAAAAGATACAGATGCAGAGAACTTTGGCACTTATGTTGTGGAAAATGCGGAGTTGTTGGCTGAAGCAGAACCAAATAGCGCGGGATGTGAGACTCCTGCTGTGCAGAAGTTGACTAGAACACGCGTGCAAGATAACAGACGAGAATCAGCTAAACATTTCCAGCAGACATTGGAAGATACTCTGGATAATGCAAGCGTTGAGACACTGCGCAGAAAAGTACCTCAAGTGTATTATAAAATGGATACCGATCTCGATATGAGTCAACTTTTAGGGGGTAAAGGATACATAAATAGTCAGTCGGCTTATAGGTCTATACAGTTATTGATGGGCGAACTGGTACCTGACGCAGATATAGGTAACATAAAACGCCGGGGGGCTAATACGAGGGGAAGTAGTACTGCACATGTTGCACAAAAACTATTTGCTAAGAGTGTCTGGTTGGATATGTACAGCCGGCGCAATCGGGAACAGGGTATTGCAGAAGAACTTAAATCGTTGAGTGATTCAGAGTATTTGAAACAAGTAATTGATGAGATGGCGCAAGCTGAAAAGGGGTTGTCGGCCATCGACCTGATGACTTTCGATGTAACTGAGCGAACACAGTATAATGAGCAATGGCATGATTCTATGTCCACAAAAATGGGATTTACACCGTTGGTAAAAGAGTGGTCGCAATCGCAAGCGCAGTATAATTTCATACAAATGCAAATCCTTGAAGTTGCGAAGCAGAATGCTAATGCAGATGCCATGATTGAACTGCTAGAAGCGGAGGTGGCTCAACATGGCAATCGCTGAGGTTATTGGTACCGCAATCGGTGAAGCAGTAGGGTATGCGCAAAAACAGGCTACCAAATTGTTTACTGAAAATATTTACGATCAACTGATGAATGTTTTCAAACAAGGAGAGGTGACATTTAGTCAGGCGGATAATGTTAATGAGGCTAAACGGTTGATGTATGAGCACAACCTTATGCGCAAAGCTGGTCGAACAACAGATTCATGTGTGGCACCGGAAAAGGCGCAACGGTACCGTAGCAATAAATTTCGTACAGCAGATTCATCCGAAGCCATGGCACGACAAAGCGCTATCGGTACTGCCAGAGGAGTCGATGAAAGACGTAAACTGACTATTAATAAGTTACAGCGTTTGTTTGATTATCAACAACGAGCAGGGGCTAATGGAATGCCGGATGTACTTTCCGGTGATAGGGTGCTGAAAACTGCTCAAGAGCAATTAGATGCGGGTCTTGAGGTGCAGTTGCTGGTGGAATCAGTAGAGCAAACTATTTCGGATTTTCCTCAAGTGTCAACTGTAGAGGAATTGTCGGGCGAGTGGCTGACATCGACATCTTATAAACTTACTCAACAGGCCCGAGTTAATCTGGTTAAATGGGTATTGATGACTAACGCAAGTGAACGTATTGCGTTGAACGATGATCACAGTCGCATTGATGCTATTGATGAGGTAGTTAAGCGATTCTGGCCTGAGCGCGTTGATGGAAAAAATACACCACTTGACGATCTGATTTTGAACATAGCCCACACACCTGGTGCGATGAAAGAACTACTAGGTGCCGTGGTGTTGCGTAACGAATTAGCACTAGATAGTTTTTTACAGCAGGAGAGGCGTCTAGCTCTCAAAGCTTTGCGTATATTAACGTTACTTGAACAAGTCAACAGAGTAGGCTGAATAATGACATATTCTGAAAAAAATAGTGAAGATAATTCTAGAGAGCAGGAGAACGTCGAATCTGACGTTCAACCAAAGTGTCCGGATAGTGTAGAGCAGAATAGTGTCACCGATGATAATGCTACAGCGAAACGTGTTGGTATTGCTGCGGTGGCAGCTGCTGTATTGACTCATTCTCCACCTGCCAATGCGTGGGTCAACGACCTTGCTAAAGCTATATCGGAAAATATCACCAAGGTTATTACTGAACCTTTGCAAAGCTTGTTTGGTAGACTGGGAGAGGTATTCAGTGCATCAGGAATGTTTGGTACCCAGGAAGAAAGTAAAGCTATTGCGCGGTCAACAGATATCAAGAATGAGATAACTAAAGGGATTGAGCAAAGTAAAATCATGCGTGCCACTGAACCTCCTCCTCAGCCGTGTTATTCGGTGGCAGAGTCACAGCATATCGGTAACATGCAAAAAATTACGGAAAGTACGGTTGCAAGATTACAGGCGGGCCAAGCACAAAGTGCGCTGGAAAGCGCACAAAAAGGTAGTGAATCTGAACAATCAAAACTGATTGAACGCATGAAGCTGAATGCTGTTGGTAATCAGCCATCTGATTTTCTTTTGCAATGCAGCGCCTATGTCAGGGAAGGTTTAGATACTTACAATGATGAACAGGTTCAAGAAGCGGCCAAAATCAGTATCGATGTAATGTATGCTAATTTGTCTGATGCCATAGGTGTACCCCAGATAACCGGAAATATGTCTCGTGAGCAAGTAGCACGAGCACAGGCACAAGCGAGCAAACGTGCAAGATTGAATGTAGCTACGTCGATATTGCAGAGAGATGTAGCAGAGCGAATACCTGAACAGCCTGGGCAGGCATCTTATTATGAAACCCTTAAAAAGACGGTAAATCGTACCTATGGAGGAGATGGGGAATGGCACAGTGAAGTGATGAGTAAAGCAGATCCTGTACCGTTGCTAAAGGATCTGGTTCTGCAGACATCAGTTACCAATAAATTGTTGTTAGAACAGAGGGAACTGTTGCGTAGGGGTAATAGTGTAATGGCCACACAGTTATTGGAACAGATTGAATCGAATTTACGCGAGCGACCAGCGAGGTAATGTGTTATGAGTTTAGTAGCAGAGTCACAATTTCTGATATCTGGTGTGTCATTGGATACTCCGGGTTACCAAAAAGCCGCTGATTTTTTAGTGGATGAAGATCGTCTTGAGGCACTGGATAAAGAGCTCGGCGGTTTTGATGGGCACCCCATACCACAATTCAGTTATTTGGATGCTGATATGCCTGAATTGAGAGAATATGACTCAAAGGCAGATCCTGGAGGAGAGCAGACCAATGAGATGAGGAAGTTACTCGAAGACGAAATAGAGCATAATAGAAATAAACTCCGGTTACTCGAAAGTAAACAGCGCCCGGAACCATCTATTTTAGGTTCGCTGTTTGGTCAACAAAACAAGAATAACAACCTGCTTAATGATGAGAACACCTCGCACACTCATTTGCGACAATTGCATGATAATAACCGTCAGGCAGTTCAATTGGCTAATACCCTGAACAGGGACTCTCAGCGACTGAATTATGCTTTTAAGCAACTGAGCAACCAGATTGAAAAAGCCGGGTTGCAACATGCAAGCGTTGATGAAATGACTGAAGAGGCTAGAAGAAATCCAGATCTCAAACGGGCTGCAGATACTCTTTTGCATGCTAAGGCAAATATGTTCCAGCATTTAAATAATGAAAAAACGCAGAGTATCCTCAAAACGCTGCAAGATAATGATCTGGTCGGTAAAAATACCAAGTTTCAGTTAAACAAGAGTATCGAGGCAGCGAAAGCAGCAGGGGCCCAAAATGGCAGCTCGGTAAACAATATGCTGAAAGCTTTGAAAGACGGCAAGAAGATTAATGATGCATTAGGAAGTATTGTCAATAAGTTGGTGACGTTGTTCAGCCGTAGTAAGGGTTCAGCGCAGAATGCGAAAGGTATGTCATGATAAAAAGCACGGTAAAATGGTTATTTAAACCTGGGTTTTTTAATGGGAATCCGTTAAAGCCTAATCAGGACATACACCGTCAGTTCGAGAAGATAAAAAAGGAAAACGATGATGTTGCTGGTAAGCGACAGGAGCGCTTTGATTCTGTAAATGCGAAGCAGGCTGAAGCGTTATTTAAAGAAGAGATAAAGATGTACAATGTCAGTCCCGATATGATGGAACTTAGGTATCATCAGTCTCTATTGTTTGGACTTGTTTCGCTTGTCATTGCCCTTGTAATAATTTCTGTGCCAATTATTGGTCTATATAAGCCGATTAATATTCACATTCCGTTTATTTCATTATTTATGCCTGTGTTTACCTTTGCGGTGTTACTTATTGTTGTCCCCTTATCGATGTTGTTTACTTTGATAACTCTAAGCTTTTGGTATCAAGCAAAGATGATTCGTACTCGTCAGAAGTTCCCTTTTACTCAGTATTTAAAGAGTGGGCGGTATTGGCCATCAAGAACAAGTATCTTTCGTTAAATTAGTAGGGTGACAATATGGCAGGGCATACTACAAAAACGGACATCATTTTAATTTTCAGCGTACTTATCTTTGGTGGACTTATTGCCCTGTTGTATTTTAAACCTACGATAGTGACAGAACCATGGTCTACGGTAAAAAGAGTTGAACTGAACACTGTTGATATATTGCTTGAGCAGGTTTTTGGTGAGCGGCGTTCTGATATTCGCACGTTTAACGAGTTGGATGATGCATTGGAAGGGAGAGGGTGGTCCCTTGGCCAGTTGGTAGATGCAGAAGGACACTTTTATTGGTATTCATCTTGGCTATGGCCATTGCTTATCCTGATAGCTGGAATTTATCACTATAGAAATAACATACAGGATAAATACAACACGGTACATTCGTTAGAGACATTACTGGTACAAGAAACCAAAATTCATCGTTTTAACCGGCATCTTATTAATAATGATCCATTCGATGACTCCAGCGACATCACCAAAGGTAAGTACCGTATCGCTGAACATCCTTACCCTTACTGCGTAAAGCGTGGAATTATCGTGGAACGTCAGGGACAGCCAGATATGGTTAATTCTGTGCAGGTCCGTAAGGTTATGTCCTCGCAACTAGGGCCCCTGTTAACGGGACTAGAGTCATTTTCTGAAACTGAACGTTTGATTGTAGCGATTCTGCTATCGGCACTTGAGGTAAAGATTGAATCGGAAGAACAGACTAAAAATAGTGGAATTTTTGGAGCACTGAAGAAAAAGTTTCGACGTCGACGCGCACAAAAAATGAAAATAGGCAGGAATTACGCCATAAATGGCCTAAGCGGGGATGCGTCCTATTGGCTAAATGGAGAGATGAAAAAGGAGCAGGTATTTGAGCAGGTTGATAGAATCCTGGATCTTTACTGGGATTGTCCTTTGGTGGAAGCATTAGCACAAAAACATGCATATGTTTCTACTTTTATTCGCAGACTATATATTGAAGTAAAGCGTGATGGCACTTTTCAACCGGCATACTTAAACTGGATGAAATTGTTAGACAGGCGTTTGTGGTTTGTATTACATTCCACGGGGTGCCCTGGGGACAGTGAAGAATGGAATCCTTGTGAAAACATGCCTGCAGGTAATGCTGAAGTGATGATGGTTATTAAACAGTATACTTCAGAACGTATTGCTGATCAGGCAGTACCAACTCCGGAGTTTGATTTAATTCAACAGGATATCGAAAAAATGGTACAAGTACGTTTTGATCGTGCTTCATTTGGATAAGTATTACAGGACTGATAATTTTTATATAAGATGTTGTTAACGATATTGGTGAGTGTCTATATGGTTATCGTATAGGCGGTATTAATATTAGGTTTCGCACCATTGCCATCACCTTCTTACCATGGTCAATTATGGTGAAATCTCTATCACTCTGCAGGTAAGTCAGAACGGTGTTTAGAGGTGAATATGAGCTATCTATTGGTAGTTGTGTTCACTTATTAACATTGGCAGGTGTGCAATGAGCAGAAATGCTGCAAATCAAAACCGAATAATGAAATGGGTTGATTACACCCATTCGACCCCAAGGATATTTCTCCCTAAACCATACGTGACAGCTTTGGCAAAGGCCATAAGAAGAACCTCCAACTCTAAGCATAGGGAGTGTGTAACTGTAGTTGGTAATTGCTTCTGTGGTATTGAGAAGTGTTTTAATGAATACTATGAGCTGCACCGGTTTGATCTGGACTTTCACGAAGCACTAAAAGAACATCCGGATATTGTCCTTGATTGTGCCACAAATCTATCTAAAAGAAGTGGGTTAAGTGTAAAGCACATACTTGCCGTATTGGCTCTCCCTATCCGATATCATAAGAAATCTAGCAAACCATATATTGATTGGAAGAATGCTATTGATATTGAATACAGATAATTTTAGTTCTGCATCATATGTCCACAAGATGGGTAATTTATTGTTTGCAATGCGAATGTTTTACACTTATCAACTTCGAAAATTTGAACCTGAGGAGTAAATCGTACCTGAGCAGCTTGTTGCATGAGTGTAGACGGTCGATGAGAAATGATGCTTGTCAAAGTGAGTGGATTTGTCAGAGGAACTGGAGGGCGGAGGCTAAAAGATATATAAAGGTTTATTCTTTGGCTTAACGAAAATTCAAGAAAGTGCGATTGATGCAGAAAGGCCTCAGTCGGTTTGAATCAAGTGTAATGTGCAAGTGATTTTAAATGCCTGGTCTGTTTAGGGATGTGAATCTAATTTCCTGACAAAGGCATTGACTGGAAACAACACAGTAGCTACCGAGTAAAGTTTTCTGTGATTTAACCGGCACTTTTTATATTCAATGGGACACTTTCGTGTGCTGAAATACCGCATAAGATAGTGCATCGTACCTGCAATACAAAAGCTGACGACAGGATTGTACATTTACTTTAATGCAAATGAACTTATCTGAACAGTTGACAGGGTGTGCATATAAGATAATATGTATGCAGTGTTGTTTATTTTCAGGGTTCAACCATGGCTTACAGTAAAAATGCGCATTTTGCATTAGGAGAGATGGTAACTGACCTGCTAGGTCTTACCACCGTTGGTGGGTTAAATCCGCGACATGAGTCTTTACCGGAACCAGAGTTATCTTATAAGACGGAAGAAGAAAAAAGGTATGGCAGAAATTTAACAGACATTGAAAGGGCTGTCAGGCATGTCAGAAAGCCATGGAATTGTATTGAGCGTGATTTTGATATGGAGGCCTGCCTTGGAGCTCTCCAGTCATTTGATGTCATAAGTTTACCACGTAACAGTACTCAACAAGCAAAATATGAGGCATACAGCCGTCAACATAGTGCGTTAGATCATCGTCTATCTGCAATGCTCCAAAGAGCAGCCATTGAGGGGTATGTGACGGATGACGAACATGTTTCCCGTGATGAAAATTCTTATTTGAGTATTGGGCCAGATATTATGACCTGGGAACTGTATATGTGTAGCGACCTGCAGACCAGTGTTATGATGTTTTTTGAAGAGGGGATCAGGACTCAGCGCCATCTCGGAGTAAACTTTCAACAAAGTGACCTGGGTTATCCGGACGATGCTTTACATGATAATCCTCAGAATGCTATTGCATTGGCTTCAGTAATGGCCATTCACGATTATTACTTTCACCTGGCATATAACATTATGGATCTATTGCATTTTGGTGCACGACAAGCAGAGAACCCTGCTTTGCAGCAAGCGGTTGTAAATACGGTTGCCTCAGCGCTTGATGACACGATGGCGAAGCGTATGAAGGTGCAGCGAATGGTGGATATTATGCGTCCACATGCAAATATATCGTTGAATGGGAGTGCATTAGACATCAGAGTTATAGATTCGAATATTAATTTTAGGAAGATGGTTCGCAATGCCCCTCGTTGGACCTTTAAAGAGTACCAGTTACAGCATCTTGGTGAACCATTAATGATGCCATCTATGATTGAGAGTCGTTTGTGGAAAGCGGGTTTGCCGATACCGGAGTTCACTGAGGCGGATAAACGCTGGATTACCGATTCATTTTGCGACTTTACTGGGGTGGAAAGTGTTATGCAGCGATTGCCAGAGTGGGAGAACACATCATGTCCTACACTCTGAAAGATTTTGAGGGAATTATCAGCGCCTTTGATGATAAAGTTAAAGAGAAATATGGGATTAAGTCACTTCAGTACAGGCGTTTACAAAAAGAGTGGGCTATGCACTTTCCGAATATGGATGGGAAGAATGTCATTAGTGATATGCCGCTGACAGATTTGCTCAGGAGCGTTCCATATCGCATGTTGTTCATGTTGACCCGTCCAAATGAATTTTTCCCGTATTATACTGATGATGAATGTCTACATGTCCGCGGAACGCAAAAGGAAAGTATGACAGCGATACACGTCGCGGCTATTGAAGCGTCAAAAGCTAATGATCGATTTTGGAGACGGATGTCACGACAGGGGTTGTTGACTGGTGATAATGAAGCTAAGACGGAACAAGATGAACATAAACAGTTGAGATTTAAAGCGGACGTACACAACGCATTGAATGTAGCTGAAAAGCTGTATAATGAAGTCAAGGATTACCCCCGACTCCGGATCAGTGATCGTTTATTTAATGCAAGAAAGCAGCGAGATGATCACAAAGGTAATTTGATGATTATGGATCTGAGAATACGCCGGGAGCAACTTGCTGAGGAGTTGACTCAGCAAATTGAAGAAAAAACGCAAGGTTGTTTGTTGTCAGATCCGGAATTGTTTATCAAAGGTGGATCTGCGATTACAGAGGCGACTCGTAATAACCCGTTGTATCTTACTTATATGGCGGCTTATGTTGCATTATTAGAGTCTTCCTATAATCAATTTATAACTCCCTCTTACCTGATGAATGTGGTTCTCGAACAGGACAGAATTTCAGGTGAATTACGTACTCAGATCCTTAAAGGAGTGGCTAAGAGTATGAGTGGAGAGCGTAAGCAACAGTATGTCAAACAGCGTATTGATGAAATATGTTCAGTTATCTTGTCGCCGGATAAAGCTGACCAATTAAACTTCAGCTCGGGTGAGGCATATCAAACAGATGGTTATGCGTATTTGAATTATATCGCGTTGCCTAGTGGCTTTGTTGAGACTGCGATGTTGCAAGAAAAACATATTAGCACTAGTGGCCAGCGAATTAATCAGCAGATTTTTGGCAGTTGCGTTGATATCGAAATGGAAAAGATTATCCGAAAAGGGTATTTGGATGATACGTTCAAGTTGGCCACGTGGTTAGACTTCAATGAGCAACGACTGCAACAATGCCTGGCACGGGGATCTTATAATCGTAGTATATCGAGCGCACTACATACATTTGAAGAGATGCAGATGATATGCGCTCAAACACAATGCGCTGCAGTAAAAATAAGCCCTTGATAAGCGTTTGAATATTACTGTTCTTCTGGTGCTGCATCAGTATGATATCGACGACGAATGAAATCCTCTAATAGAGATACCTGTTTTTGTTTATCAGGTTTCAGAGTGGGTTCAGATGGGTGCTGAGCTTGCGTCGCTACATCGACAATAAGCTCGTCAGCTCGCTGTTGTGCATATCCATTTGGCATATCCGGGGAGAGTGAATCATTTAACTGGGTCAGCTGCTCTTTGATTCCCTGGGCGGTGATTTGCTTACCGCTAAAAATTTCATCAAATATAGCCATAGAGCGATAAAATGTCTCATTGGTTTTCTCAACATCTTCCTCAGTCATGAAATCGTCAATTGATGGCATATCATCAAAATCATCGATATCTGGTGGTGTCTCACGCGCAAGGTCTGCTTCTATCGCCTTGTCATCCATAATTGGTGGTGGGGTATTTGTTTCTTCTGGAGGTGATACTAAATCTATCGATGGAGCCTGACTGGTATGTTCTGGACTGGACTGTTCCGTTGGGTATTCTTCCGAGTATGAAAAATTCTGATTTATTTCGTCCTCAGTCCAAACCTGTTGCTCTTGTCTCATTGCTTGTTGTGACTCGGTATTATTTGGAACCGGCGATGTATAGCCCTGTTGGTCATTATTATTGCTGCTTTGTAAGTCAGAATAATCATCATGCCTGTTTTCATCAGTAGAGGGATTAATTGACGGATTATTGGTCTGAGGGGCTGAAAGGACATCAAGCGAATTGCCAGCCATGATATTGGCTACACTTACTTGAAGATGGTACATTTCAGCTGATGCGCAAGACGCGCCCCGTTCAAGGAGAGTCCCTTGTTTAGGAGACTGCATCCAACTCTCGTAAGTTTGGAAGCGTTCCGTGAATTCGTCTGTTATTGTGAAGGTCTCATCAGTTTCGAGTATTCTTTTAACTGCGCTCAGAAAACGCTGTTTATCGTTTTCCTTTTGAGTGACAACTGAGGTGTTGTTTTCAAGGGTGATATAGTTATTTAATGCCAGTACAGATATTTCTTTTGTTTTAAACATTGGGATCTGCATTAGCACAAGTTTATCGTTGTAATTCAGTACGACTTCACCTTCCACCAAATTCTTCAGGATACGTACGTTGACGCGATCTTCTTCGGTGATAGATACAGTGTCTTCTTTTAGGTTACCTACGACATCACCTTCACTATCTACAGATAGGCGATCTAGATTTGCATACTTGGCTTTACCTATGGACTCAATAATTATTTTGAGGGTTTCTGGATCAAGGTTCTTACCAAACAATTTGACGGCAGTGTTTCCCCAGATTGAGTCGACTTCTTTACTTACCATATCCGATAATTTACGCATAGCGGACAAATCCTGAGCTGCAAAAAGTAAAGCAAATCCGATGCTTCGAGCCTGGGCAGCGGTAACAGCAAAGCCTTCTACCATATAATACCCGCACTCTTCAAAGTCTGACATAAATGGTACTGGGGAGTTGGTAGGCTTATTATCTGTGTGCCGCTTTGTTTTACCGGATAGTGTACTGCCTAATGATTTTGCCATCATAGCTTTCTGGCCGCTTAAGGTTATGCGTCCAACGCTGGCCAGCGAGTTCATGGATAATTCTAAAGCAGGGAGCAAGATAATGAGAGCGCGTCTATTCATGACAACATCGGCCATTGAAACATGTCCGCGTTCGGAATAGGGATCAGAAAAAATCATACCGTAGTCTGAGCCGAGCATACTCATAACCGGTACTATTTGCATAGAGATGTAGCCAAACTGATCAAGAACCGTAGAGGCGCCTTGCCCACTGGGAGATTTTCCCGCCTTAATATCTGCAATGAACTTATCATTGATACCGGGTAGCGTGCGCATGAATTTATCCAGTTCAGACTTTGCAGCATCCGGAATGGAATCATTGCCAAGAACTTTACCGGCATTTTCTAGTATCAACATGTCAGAAAGAACAGCTACATTTAAGTCGATGCCCTGTTTATCTCTTAAATAGACATTAGGACGAATCATGGCAGAAACGTACGCGTCAGCACGCTTCGCCCAGATGTCACCATCACCATCAAGTAGCGATTTAGTCATTTCATTAAGGGTGTCGGAAGCGGCAGAGCCGTAAGGGTTAAAGCTATTAGTATTGATGTCGGAATCTGGTTTTATATTCCAGACGTCGCTGTCTCCACGGATGTAATTAATGATAAGTCCATCATCGATTCGATTACAGCGCCAAAGAACTGAAAAATGTTCGACAGGTAGTTTGAGATCAGCTTTTCCATCCTGCAGAGCATACCCGCTCCCAGCCAGGATGAAACCGGAAAGTATGGTTTTTTGCCCTACGGTTTTTCCCGAGCCCGTCGTGCCTGTAAAAAGTGAATGGGCTCGCAGGATACTGTCAGAGAAGTAAACTTCTTTATTCGTCCCGATTTCATTGCCGAAGTAAATTAACCCTTTTGGCTTGTCAAAATTTTTCTCAGCTCCAATTTTTCCAGCGCCGGGCGGAACACGGTTTTCAAAGTCTACACTGAGCCCTGATGATATAGGGGCAAACATTGGGAAAGTGAAACGACCAGTTCTTGCGAACACATAGAAAGGAAACAACAGGAATATTGAAAAGAAACCTATTCCAAGGCGTAGTTTAAAAAAACCTTCAACGACAATAAGAAAAACGGAGTAGAAAATTAGTAGCAACGCGAAGTTCTGTCCACGAAGAAATTCACCAAACCCTTCACCGAAAAATCGGTAATGTCGCTGATAGACTTTTTCTTTAACTTCTTTTCGTAAAAATGGGTTATGTGCTGTCATATCCTTGAGACTGATTAATTATTATCGTCTTTCTTATCCTGTGTGCCAAACAACTGATCGCGGAGTACTTTCATTGCATCCTCGTCATTTTCTTGTTTGACCTGAGGCTTTATCGTTAAGTTATTGGATCGAGGAGTGCTACCGCGAGGTTCCGATACTGGTGGATACGGTAGGTTTGGATTTCCCGCCTGTCCACTTTGAGGGGCTGGTGGAATATCAAGAGGCATATTGTTTAAGTTGTCAATAGCCTGATTTACGGAGCCTTGTGATAGCCCCTGTCCGGCTACTTGTGACTGATAATTTGAAATGCTGGATCCTGAGGGCTTTGAGGAATAATTTAATTGTCCACGTAGAGCATTTCTCTGGTCATTTACTGAGCTGTTAATTCTGTCCAAGATACCATCTGGCGGACCGTCTTCACCGTATACGAAATCCTCTGCAAGTGTTTCAATGCTTGGGGAAGAATAGCTGTAAACAGGCGAGTTTATACGTAAACCATGCTGATCAAGTGCGAAGCTAACGCTTAGGCTTTGTTGAAAATCGCCTATCAGGTCATTCGCAAAATTACAAAACAGGTCACCCAACGATCCAACAGATATCCCAAAGTCGAAATCTAAAAAACCTGATATCCCGCATTCTTCTAGCGCTGAAGGCATTTCAGGTAGTTCCCAGCGTTCAGTCACACTTTCATGGAGAGTTCCGATGTCACAGGTGTCACTTGCCATGGCAGAAAAACTCATACCCATTCCAACATATGCACTGACAGCCGTTAATTTGAATGTGAAGGTTTTTATCATTCTGATGATTCCTTTTTAGCGTTAATGTCTTTAGAAATACGTTGATAAAGCGGGTTTACGCCCTTAATGGTCGCCTGTCCCTGTTCGCCATCTGGCTCTTTAATCGTTATTTCTGCGGGTGTTTCTTTGACAGTTTCCAGAGATTGTTTTGTAAATGAAAATTCATTTTCATCAGTAGTTAATGCGGTATTGATTAAGCTGATCAATTCAGGATCAAAAAGTTCATGTATTAATTCCGTTCGAATGATATGAGTCAGGCGAGTCATCACTGTGTGTGCATAAACATCTCCATCTTCAATTCGTCCGGCCACATAAGGTGAAATTATTTGTGCAACGAACTCCGGATTTATCTGAGATAGATGTTGTAACAATTTTAAAAAACGTTTCAGATTAAACCGTGCACTGTTACCTAACAAAAGGTGCAATTGTTGATGAATCGCACTTTCCGGCAAACTCGCCAGTTTTTTACCTGCGACGTCGACCAGCGGCGTAAGGTCAGGTTCATCATCAACTGGCCATATTTCAGCCTGCGCCATTTTTTCAATAATGTTTTGGGTGCGAGGGGATAGGGAGCTAATATACTCCTCGACCTCTGATTTAGATAACATAAAAAAATATAAAATGTTGCATAATTGATATATTATAATCTTCAAATAAGCAAAAATATAGCGTTACGATGCGCTTTAGCTATGCCATATGAAATATAAAACCGCAATCCACATCCTATTGTTGAGTCTGATCGCAATCAAACTTAGTTTTCCTGTGCATGCGCAGGAAGATGACGATGCGTTAACATCTGAGCATAACATTTTTCCAGAAAACCAAGATGAGTTAATTGGATTTGGTAGTGGAGCGACAGTTGATACTTATGGGTTACCGGAAAGGGCATTTAGTGGCCCGGGCAATCAAGATATTGGACTGTATTTAGGCTATCAGATCATCGGCTCGCCAGTTATGAATAGTTTAACCCGTACTTTTGACAGGGAAAGTGCTCCATATGGAATGTCTGGTGAGGACGGAGGACAAATCACCGTTGTCACATATCTGGCTGCTTTGACAGTTGGATTAGCTGCCTTTTTCGCCAGTATAATGATGATGTTTGGGTTGTTTCAAGGTCTGATGTATACCGGTCGAGACGGTAAACTGCTTGGTGAGCAATGGCAGAGTAAAATGTTACCTTTTAGGTTATTCATCACTGCGCCGATGCTCGTTCCTATACCCGGATTTGGTGGTCTGTGTGGCATCCAGGTGGTTGTACTGTCCTTTGGTCTGCTAGGTATTGGCATTGCCTCCACTATTAATCAATTGGGCGCTGAATACTTGATAAGTGGCGGGCAGGCAGCAGTACAGCGCGATGGTGGAGTCGATCTGCTCAGTGAAAATATTATTGAGGCTGCGATGTGTGCCTCAGCGGCTAAGTATGCGACACAAGATGAGGATAATAGTTTAAATTGGTATGGGGAATCGAGTGATTCTCTGGGTCAGTGGGGCGATATTATATTAGTTAGCGGTGACAGAGGGGGGGCTTTTTACGATCGCTACAAAATCATGGATGGTGCATGTGGTGATTATAATTTGCGTAAAACTGCGAACATTGAATATACCGAACCTGTTATCGAAGAAATTCATCAGGCGATAAATCAGCGTTTCAGGGATGAAATTGTTAACTATTATAATGCTGTCAGGGCTATAGCGGACAGGTATCCATCAATTAATGAATATTTAACTAACCACGGTTCTTACCCGTCCGAAGCCTTAGAAGGTGGAAGTAGTGATGGTGAGTCTGTGGCTGGCTTTTACGCAGATTTGAACATCGAACGAAACAATTTTCTTAATGCGATTAATGGTCCATTTGACGTTGATGTTCAATCGCGATTGTTGGCGTCAAGTAGGGCATTCGTGGATGAGGTAAGTAGGTACGGCTTTATGATGATGCATACGTACTATTACGAACTCAACCGTCGACAGGGTTTAGTAAGTGGCGCTATTTCTATGAATGTTCCTGAAATGTCTGTTGGATGGGGGTGGTCTATCGAATGCAGCTGGTTTGTTTTTGGCTGTGATGACTCTGCGGGTGAAATAGCTCAAGCTAAGGCTGCGAAGGTATTGGCCGAATATAGTAGCAGGGAAGGACTTAATTTTTTAGCAGAAGTAGATAATCGGGCTGCTGAGGGAAGATTGACCAGCGACGCACTAAATGATGTGGTTTTTGGAGGGCTCAGTAGTGGATTGACTGAGGCTGTTCGAACGATTAATCAAGGTATAAATCATACAGGGCAAGTTGACCCAATCGCTGAAGTGAAGTTGGTAGGGGATCTTACTGTAACGGTAATAGAATTATCAATTACTCGGATTGCACTAGCTGTGGGAGCTGCGGAAGCCTTATCAGCTCTACCAGTAGGCATGGGAGCTGTGGGAGCGGGTGCATCAGGAGTAATGTCAGTTTTCCTGCAATTTGGGGTGTCGGGGATTAGTGCGTTGTATGCTATGGGATTTTTATATGCCTATCTTATACCGGCAATTCCTTCAGTTATGATGACTGTTGCTGTCATGGGGTTCATGGTGTATTGGATTCAATGCCTTTTTTACAGCCCGTTGGGTTGGGCGTTACACGTATCGATAAAAGGGGATGATCTGACCGGGAAAGCGGAGCATATGTATCCTATTCTTGTCAATTTGGTGCTTAGACCAACGTTTATTGTTGCTGGGTTTTATGTCGGGATGGGCCTTATGAAGGTCATGGGTTGGTATTTGGATGTTACGGTGTTTGCAGCTTTGGAAGATGCCGCAGCGATAACCAATGCAAACGCGGCTTTAAGTAGTATTGCTGGGAGCCTGTTCGTTTACGGGATGTTAACCCTGTTTATTATTTATAAATCCTTTTCATTGGCATTTGAGTTTCCGAATGCCATGGCTAAGTTCCTCAATGCGGACACTAGTCAGGACTTTGGAGAAAATGAAGCTAAGACCCAAATACTCGGTGGTGGTGCTGTTGCTACTAAAATGGCTGATGGAGCTAGTGGTGCCATCAGCGGTCAGGTAAGAAAAATGCAGGAGGAATCTCGCCGACAAAATGCGAACAATTCACCAGGAGCAGGGAAGGGTAAAAGCGCAGAAACTGTGAGAAAGACAGAACAGCCATTAGAAAAAATTAACCAACAATAGTCAGGGTTGAGAGAGTGAAGAAAACTTGTCAAAACAATGGGATGGTACATTTTGCTGAGCATGTTAAAAGCGACAGTACGGAGCTAAACTATAAAGGTGCTGAGACGCCATTTAGTGATAGACAAATGCTGGATCATATTATCAAATCGGCAGATGTTGATGGTGAACAGGTGGTTAAGATGCTTAATGCTTTATATGAGGTCATTCAATACAATCTTGTGGTTGAAGGGCAATTCAAGTTAAAGTCATTGTTTAAGTTACAAATGGAATATCTGCCCGAATCAAATCCTTATTCTGCTACAACCCGGACTGGCGTCAAACGCAAGTATAATGGGCGTCCTGAACGAATTAAAACAAAGATGATATTAGATAAGCAAGTGGAAGCGCTTTTGATCCAGCAGGCGCGCTCCCACCTGACACGCAAAGAGTGATAATCTGAATTAATGCCGTTTTTGCTTACTTAAAATTTGAGTTCTGCCACCTCTATCTTTGATATTGGTTTTTGCGGTGTTTCAGATGTTTGCTGTGTTTTTTCAACGGGGGATGGTTTCGCAGAGTCGTCGGGCGAAATGCGATGTTTTTGTTCGGCTTTCTTGATATCAGTTAACTGTTGCAGCGTTTCAGTTGATTTAGACAATGGTCTGTTAATACGTTTAACTTTTTGCTCAACCACACGCTGCCAGGTTTGCTCATGTTTTTGCATGCTCGCAACTATTGCGTTTGTATCATGCTCCATGGCCCTCTCAATGCGAGAAGTAAGAGCTGAAACCATAGACTCTTCATATCCGCCTTTTTTGCGCGATAGTGTCACATCAAATGAATGTGACTTTTTGAATGCAGCTGAGAGCTCACTTTCGGTAATTGTCTCGGTTTGGTTCATTGCCTTTATGATAGAGTCAATATTATCTTCATTAAGCTTTTCATCAACGGACAACAGACCTTCACGTTCAGCGAGATAGCGGATTTTTTCAAGGTCCGGAGAAGTTTTTACTTTGGAGCGCAGCGTACTATAGGCGTGCACTAGTTGATATGCCTGTCTCGGCATGTTTAGTGTTGCCATATAATTTTCCAGACGAGCTTTGTCATCCAGGATGGCATTCTCAGCTATTCGTTTTTTGATTTTGTTCGCGCTGATACGATGAATTACCTCTTTAATTGTATCAGGGTAGTCAAAGGCACTTTCTGTGGGAGTGCTGCTTATTTCATTGTATGGCACAATACCGGTAAGTATGTGTTGTTGATAGTAGTAGTTTCCGGTAGTAATGAGATCTGCTTCAAGAGCAGGATTGTGCTCAACAGTGGTCAAATAACACTTGTG
This sequence comes from Planctobacterium sp. R6, assembly GCF_055755215.1. Lineage (NCBI taxonomy): Bacteria > Pseudomonadati > Pseudomonadota > Gammaproteobacteria > Alteromonadales > Alteromonadaceae > Planctobacterium > Planctobacterium sp. R6. The sequence goes on along the minus strand of NZ_JBVTQY010000025.1, from coordinate 32,741 downwards.
TTCATCCCAGTCAAAGGCGGATATCACCATAGTGTCAAAGTGAATGGGGGGGTTATGCGATTTACCAACAAGGTTATAGTGATGCAACTGCGCAACATAATCAAAGTTTAATTTTTCTTGAAACGTTCTGGCCTTTCCCGCTGCAGGACATTTAATGTCGATAAGTATTCGCTTGCCAGCGACCTGTAGAATTAGGTCTGGATTACCTTCTAACCAGGGCATGTTTGGATGGTTTAAGCGTGAACGCATTAATTCCATAGCTTGCTCATCGATATTTACGTCAGGGGTGTACTGTTTAAAGGTTTGAATGGTTTTGGCTATTGCATACTTCTCACCTTCTATGCCACGTTTTAAATGATGGTTATCATCAGCACTTTCAGGTAGGCCACGACACAATTTCTCGTTAATGATATCCGTGTCATTGCGAAACCAGTCATCCACAAAGACACCATCAGTCTCGTATTTGTCAGGGAAACGGGTAGCAATTAATGTCCCTATATCACTTCCACCGATTACAGCAAGACGATTTAAATGGAACATTAGAATACGTTCCCGCTCATCTTGTACAGTGGTATGACGGCATGCATCACTATGAATATGAGCTACCCAACGAGCGACATCTTCATCTTTAAGGACATGGCGATGTGGTAAGGAGTTGATAAATTGTGTCGCGGTTTGAATGAGCGAAGACATTGCGAAAACTCTTTCGTTTCTTTATTTACATAAATATTATTATTTATGCATGTAAAAATCAAACAAAGTGTTGCATTTTTGTTCTTGATAGGTATTCTTTGCGTATGCACAAGTATTAATACATATGTATATGCGCTTTGGCTTGTGGAGCGCGTCAGTTAAAAAGGTGAAATGATGAAAAGTTCCTGGACAGCGTTAGAGCAATTCAAAGCATTAAAAGATGAACAGCAGCAAATCAACTTAGCTCAAAAACAAGAGCGTGAGATGCGAAACGCAATGCGCAAAGGTAAAGGAGAACGTGTAGTTGTACTGGTTACTGCTTTTGAGGACAACAAAATCCTGGCTGTTGATGCCATGGTCGAAAAGGATAATCAGCATTATCGCATTGAGTTGAAAACTCACGACAACCAAACGGTTGATATTAAAGAGCGTTATGGCAATCCAAATGATTTCAATTATTTTGAGCCGGGGGCGGTGATTAGTGTCTATGGTGTGCCGGTACCAGGTCAGGAGGACATGGACGTTAAAGATATGGTAGCTCAAAAGGTGACAACTTTTTCACATTATTCGCCGGAACGCATGAGCTCGCTTAAAAACAGTGGCGAACTTCCAAAGAGTCATTTATCTAGTTTTTCGAAGGTGCAGGCTACATTGAGCTTTAAAGAAAAACGAAAACTGCCAGGTGGTCGTCATATACCAGAGTCTGAGGTGATTAGTACTTTGCGTACAAATGAAGCAAAGGTCATTACCCCAAAAACACCAGAAGATCTGAGGCAGGCTATCCTTGAAATAATGCGCCAAAATGAGCGCCCAAATGTTACTGGAACAGTGAGTTTGCGAGTAGTCGCCCAGGACGCAAATGGCGAAGTGGCAACGATGAGTTTAGGTCGTATCGTTCAAAACGATAGTGCGCAGGACGTCAGACTTCCGGATGGCTCCATGGGGCAGCAGTTTGTTAAACGTACCCCTGAAGAAGCATTTGAGAAGGCGCTGCAAAACCCCAAAAATGCACTGTTGTCGGTGGTTATGGAACGAATTGGAAAGGGACAACAATTTGTTTTTGAGGCTATTCCTGGGTCGGAATTGCGTACAGGCATATTTTTAAAGCAACGTCGGTTTGACGCTAACGGCAGAATGAAAAGACCTTTTACATTTGCTATGGGTAAAGACGATGGCAGTATCCAGTACGGTCATAATGAGTTTGTGGCAAGAGAAGTGAATGGAACATTTCAAAAATTGTTTCTCGACAAAGAAAATGCTCGACGCGTAGAGGTGGCGCCCGGCAAAGATATAGGGCTTCTACCGGTGGTTGCAGATGGCCAACAGGTCTTTATTAAGGAGCAAGTTAAAGATAACAATGGCGGCGTACATGAGAAACAGTCAGCGTTGTTTTATCATTTTGGTCGTTTTACGAATGAGAAAGGACAGCAATTACCTCAACACCTGTTTAGTGATTTTGTACTTGCAGGCGTAAACTCTGATAACGAGTTATTTAAGCGTTTTAATTTAAACAGCCCTGTTCTTAACAGAGAGGCGCAAAATGCTGATAAAGTGAAAAAGCTCTTTAATGTCCACAACAAAGAAGAAGGCATAATTGAAGAGCGTTATTTGCCTCTTGCTCTGAAAATCATGTTTATGGAGAGGGACAATACCCCTTTTGTGGCAGAGTATGTCATTCCTAGCGCGAAGCCTAATTTGAAGCTGGATCAGGTCAACACTGTAAATTATATAGTGACACCACCTGAGAAAGAGGAATTAATGGTAAAAGAAGCTGCACAAGCACAGACAGAAACCGTCTCGCCCTCTAAAACAGAAGCGCCATCTTCACAAGGTACTGAAAATGAGGCAAGTCAGCCAATAACTCCGGAGGTGCAAACTTATCAGGACCCGGGTGAGCCTGAATCCGAATTTGCAGGCTCCCTGGAGGATATTGCTGATTTTGATGTGGAGCCTGATGAGGATTGGGGGGCTGAATTCGATGACGATTTTGAGGCTCTGGCAGGCTCCCTGTCCCATGCCAAAATGGGTTAATAATAAAAAACCGTGCGCTCCCAACCTTGCCCGCAAATTGCGGGCTTTTTTTTGTATAGGGCATTGTAGACATCGTTTGGCGGTGTTATAAAACCTTGCAATGATTATGCAAAAGAATTAATATAAATGCAGTCAATAGAGAGAGTGAAGCGTATGACCACCCAACCTGAGAAAACTACGAAGTGGATCAGTTTACCCGATTCTGGATTTGTCATGACTGATCTGAGTACACCGGCAGATCGTTGGGTGATTGCCTGGGGGGTAACACAACAGGCGGACAGGAAAACATTAAGCGCATTGGGTTTTTTGGAGAACAGAGAAAATCCGCGGTTGATGCAAATGCCATTTCCAACAGAGAAGGCTCAGTTTGTAAATTTTCTTAAAGGCATTAAAAAAGCATTTCCAGCAATGCAATATGAAGATATGGCAGTTGTGAAGCGGGTCATGCCTAGCCCTCAAGCTTGGAAAGCGTCTCAAACAAAGATACCTGATTTTTCATTGCAGTCTCCGGCTGAGTGGCTTAAACAGCAAGTTAAAACGCTAAAAATTCAGTTGGCTCAAGGGGTGTTTTTAGGTGAAAACGCCCAGGGTGAAAAAGTTTATAGAATGCCGCAAGGACGTGTTATTCGCCATGTTGATGGACAGGTTGAAGTGTTAAATGCTATGGCTGATCCGGCACGTTTCTTACGGTATGACGAAACAGCAGGACCTCGTCAGTTAGTAAAAGTTGTCGAAGGCGCGGTTAATAATATTATTAATGGGGCTCAGTATCATAAAGATGAACTGGTTAAGTTGGCAGAGGCTGCATATGATTTTAATTTCGAGCAGGTAGCTGCTCGTAGAGGGGATGCAGGCTATCCGTTTTTAAAAGCGGTAGAAGAGGCCATCAGCACGGGGATTACGTTAAGGATCCCTTTATTGCTAAAAAACCATGAGCGCGATAGTTTGTACAAGCAACTTGATGAAGCTTATGAACGTCGTCCAAGAGTACCTGTGAATTTGGAAGCGCAGGCAGAAACTTTAACTGAATTGCCGCCATCGGTTGCACAGTTAATGGAAAAGTTGGTAGATGCGAACGACTCTAAGCGTTTATATGTTCCATTCACTCGCTCTTCCACTGCTGAAGCGCTTTTGCCTCAAACACTCAATATTGTAGCGCACTGTCATCCCGGCTATGTGGATGTGATGAGTTCCAGGCAACGGGAGATGTTCCCAAATATCAGATTTAGCGACAGCAATGTTTCTGCAGCCCCGGGAAGTATGGAAGCAGCATATATTCATGTTCCGAACTACCCTGAGCAATCGAACTATGAGGTTAGCTATGATAATACGTTATTCCGTCAAAAGGTATTTGCTACAGCTGCGGAGTATTTGGACAGTATTACAGATAACGGACAGGCATTATTAGTATTACCGACATTGTCTGATAAGACAGGGATTGTTTCCAGTGAGTATCAGGCGTTTCTAAGTTATGTATACGATAAGTATTTGGTAAATGACGCTTATGAGTTGGATGCAGATGTAGTTAAACGCGAAGGTGGTGTTAATTACCGAATGCTTCATATTACTGGTAGAAATCTCGACCTGGTGGAACAGGCAGTACCACAGTCGCTTGAAGTGATCGACACCATTGAACAGTTCAGAACTCTATCAGAAAAATTATTTAGTTTGAATCAGGATCAAGCTCCATTAAATGTGGTTGACGATGCAGATACTTCTGGGCTGCACAGTGAATCCCAAGAGGAGTTACCTGATCAAGCGGTAGTCGCTAATGAATTTCAGACTAAGTACAGTCCACTGAGTAAAGTTGGGCCATCTGACATGATGATCCCCCGGGATCTCGCATCTCAGATGCGTCGAGCATTGGCTCAGCTTAAAAATGATGTTGGCGACGTGGATCAATTTGTTGCTGATGCATTGCATTATGATGTGTATGAATTGAGCGGGCTCTTTTCACCAGAGCAAGTAGATGTAATAGCAATGGCCATCAATAATGAACAAAAAGGTACCGGAATTCATAACGGTGGAATGACTGGTGTCGGTAAGGGGCGAATGCTTGCTGCAATGGTGCGTTACAGTCTGCTAAATGAACAAAGCGTGTTATTTACCACGACGAAAGAAAATCTTTTTAATGATTTGTGGCGGGATTTATGCGACATCAAAACTGAACATCTGGTTAAGCCATATGTAATTAACAATAATTCCACTTTGGTAGATGGTAGCGGTGCAGCCATTGATGTGGGCAGTCATGCTCGCAATAAGAATTATATGGATACGGGTAATAAGCCAGATGCTCACAATTTGTTTTTTGCGACGTATAACACCATACGCAGCGGTAAAAAGATGCAACCGTCTATAGCGTATGAATTTATTATGAAAGCGTTATCGCAAGTGCGCTTAATTGCTGATGAATCTCATGAGTTTTGTAATCCAAAAGCGAAAACGTTTGAGGCGATGTCGTCAATAAGAAATAAGTTGGTAGACAAAAATCAAACAGTAACCGCATCAGCGACGATTGATCGGAATGGTAATGAACACGCTTACACGCATCTTTTACCCCCGAATTTTGATGAATCAACGCTACATGGAAGCGAAGATGACCTGGTGCGTGCATTTGTTCGCCGTATGGAGGCGCAAGATGGTACTTACTGGCGCTATGAACATGATTTATCAAATGTGCCTATGTCTACATTAATAGATACGGATAATCGCTCTAAATATATTCAGGCTCAGGATGCATATGCCAAGGTTACTAAGCTAATGGCAGAGCTGAATCATCAGAAAAAGAAATCTGTTTTTGGAAAGCAGAATCAGCCATATGTCAATAACGTGTTGGTTAATGCTGGCTATCGCCAGCATGCGGCCGGTAACAGATTAAAGAAAGGTGATCAAAGCTGGCAGGCGGACAGTACTATTTTTACAAGCCGGGCATATAACAATGAGCGACTATTTAATCTTGTGGTCAAAAATGATTTTGCGGTCAATGATTTAATCAAAACCCTTAAGGATAACAAGCGTCCGGTGGTAATTCTTGAGCAGACTTGTGGCACGTTTCTCAAACAATATGTCGAAGACATGATACAAACAGCAGAACGTGTCGAATCTGGTGAGGTTAAGGTTTCAGATGATGTGCGTTCACGTCTTCCTCAGAAGATTGATGGTGAGTGGCTATTCCCGGAAAAACCTCGATTCAAAGATGTTCTGAAATATACCGTTAGAGATGCTATGAAGGTGGATATTAAGGTTAAAAAAGGCCGAAAGAAAGCCAGTGTAGAGAGTTTTGATATAACGGAACTTATGCCAGCTGGACCTGCTTTGGATGCAGTTAAAGAGGCGGTAAATGAATTAAACAACGCGATAGATTCGTTTCCTTCTGAGTATAGTTATGATGCAATTGATCATGCGCGTGAAGTATTAATGGAAAAAGCTGGCCTTACTGTTGCAGAGTTGACTGGTCGAGAGCGAGCTATGTTGCCGAGTGAAGAACATCAAGGGTTTTATCGGTACACAAATATTAGTGCTGATAAGTCAAATAGAACCAAGATGATCCGGGACTATCAGAATGGCGAATATGATGTGGCCATTATGAATATGTCAGCAGCAGAGGGTAACAGCTTACATGCGGATCCAAAGTTTGACGACACACGACAGCGTATTTTGAAAATTTGGCAATATCCTAAAGATGTTGTGAAATTCTTGCAATTATTAGGTCGTATCAATCGCAAAGGTCAAGAAATAAACCCGGAAATGAATTTTATTGAAGCTGATATTCCTTCAAATATTAAGCAACTGGGTATGATGACGCGGTTGCTGGAGAAAGTGTTCGTAGGTATTTCGGCTTCAAAGAAAAATGGTGTAATGCCGGATTCACCAATATCTCTTAATTCAGTATTTGGTGAAGTGTGTGCAGATTTCTGCATGAGTAATCCCGAACTGGTGGAGCAGATGGCACTGCCTGAATTGGACATGGAAGCACGCACAAAATCGGTTTACAAAAATATAGGTACAAAGGTTTCTAACGCTATCGGTAATCTGGATTATCTGACGCAGGAGAAAGTATGGAATGAATTGCAGAGGAATTATGAGAGTCGGTTTAATTACCTGTTAGCTCAAGGCGAAAATCCAGACGAAGCCAGGCATTATAATATTAAAGCTAAAGTTGTTAATAAGGCGCAGGTCCTGCAACCTACAGATGTTCGTAGTCGCTCTAAATTGATGGGGGGAGTGGATGCGTGGTTGCTAAAGTACGAGAACAAAGAGAAGAATATTGAGTCACGTGATATTGCAAGTTTGATTAAAAAGTATGATGACCAATGTCATAATGATTTAAAAGAATTTCACGAATTAGACTCCCTGGACGCGTTATATGAAAAGGCGATTGAGAATACTAAACGTCGTAATGAGTCATTTTTAGTTAAATGGGCTGATAATAATCCTAATGACGAAATGTTCCTTAAGAATAAAGCACGTAATGATACGGTGTTAAGTCTTATCGAGGAATATGAACCGGGAGTAATATTTGAAGTTACTGATAGAGATGGCGGCACTCAGAAGGGCGTAGTGTTGGGTTTGGAAGTGGCATGGCATGGTAAGACCAAAGTTCTCTCATCTGCACATAATACTGAATCTGCTTTTAGATTGATTTTAGCTGAGCCCGGAGACGTTATGGAAATATCATATTCGTTACGAGAGTTGGCCGATGCACACTTAAAAGGTAGATTCCGGTATACAGGAGAGATTTATTCCCGAGGTCACGCGATTGATACTGAGTTTGATACAGCAGATACATTTGGGCTGGATGAATATAGGGTGGTACTGACAGGGAATTTGCTGGCTGCTCAGGCTTATGCGAAAAAGGAAAAACTAGGGAATATGGGGACGTTTACTGATGAACTAGGTGACAAGCATGAAGCTATTATTTGCAAGAAGAGTTTGAGCTGGGAATTAGTAGTAAATAGAGGTGCTGAAATTCATGATGTGGATACTGTTACTAACTATGTGGGTTATTTGATAGGTAATAGTGCAATTGAAGGTAATAGTATCACTCTGTTTGATAATGCAAATAGTACCCACGTTGCTACTAGAGACGTCAAACTAAATGTGGACATACAAGGTGAACGAGTGTTTGTAGAGTACCCAGCGAATAAAACAGAAGGTGCCGCTTTTAATGGTGAAAATACGGATGAATGGAATGAGTTTTTGTTGCGTCATGGTGGAGTAGCAAATAAAACTGGTAAGAATAAGACTGCTGAGTTTGAACTTGAGCACCTGCCGGATTTGATTGAATACATATACAGCCACGGAAAAAATCGCTTTTATACAAAATCAGGCGATGGTCAGTTTATCCCACAGCATGGCAGTGGTGCGTATAATGACGCATTTAAGCATGCATTGGCTAATAAGGGGCTGCTGGACGACGTTGACCGTCCGATGGCTGCAACTATGTAAGTGATAAGGGTGAAAGAGATCATGACAGAAGATAATTACCCAGAGAGCCTTGTCGACTTAGTGAAGTGGTTTACTGCGCAGAGAGTTGATGCTAATCAAGAACCTCATGAACGTTGGCGTGTTGAGAGAGCAGTTGGCGAAGACGTGAGCTTTACCGTCACCATGGAGCTGGAAGATATTGATAACTTTGATGATGACATTGGTGAGGACGGGAATGGTGAGATGATTCCCGGGTTTAGAGTGACAATATCTCGATTCGATAAACAAACAGGTCACGATACGTTATACGACATTGTCTGCGGTGATGATGGAGATGCAATAGAGGTCAATAGTTACGGGCAATTAATAGATCTTGAGGAAGGGGCCGATCAGGTAAATGAATTCATTGAAACGTGGAATCGGGCATTATTTGGGAGTGCAACACTATGAACATTAGTGGAAAATTACATTTATTCAGTACGCCAGAAGCGCAGGGAATTATGTCCGTAAATGACGGGATAAATCCATTACAGTATACCGAACTGGTGTTTCAGACGGATCAGCGGGCACGCGTAGGCTACAGTCCGACAGGTCAGGTGATTAACCTTACTAAAGAAGAAGAATTTTTGCTTAATGATGAGGTGCCTGTTATTCAGTTTAACGGCCGAAACAAAGAGGTGTTTGCCGAAGCGCAGAAGGCAAGGGAAAAGCTGCAATTGATTGAGATTGATGAACCTTTCAAAGATTGGGCGGGAGGCCTACTTATGAAGTCTGCGGGTGATGATGAAACTATTGATATTGTGATTTCGCAGGTTGTCGCAAGCATTCCTGAGACATTAATGAAGCCGGTTAATGAATGGGTTGCTGCGTACAATGCGAAATTGGAAAGTACGAAGGATCAGACTATGGAAAATGAAGGCGGACATCTGACAATGTAGAAAGTAACCGTTAATTCTTCATACCGCATGCCGGGCTCACCGGTGTGCATTTTACGTTAAAGTTTAGATCAATCTGCTTGCAGTATTGTGTATCAACAGTTCCCGTCAACCTCATCCATAGTTCGAATTTTTAGGTAAACTGCAAGGGACTGTGAACTTAAAAATTTGATACTACAAAGCACAGTGTTATTTTATTTGAGTGTCACAAAGTCACTTAAACTAGTGTCACAACATCACATGTTGCGTATCGTTTAGTAGACTGTTAGATGCGCTTTTCGTTTTTTGAGGTGATTTGTGAGTATAGCCTGATTAACCGAATGTCAGAAGATATCGATCTTGCATTTTCATTCCCGGTTTTGGGTTGTGATCCTGTTGAGTTATCAATACATGGCTCTCGGACCGCTCGTCTAAAGCATGCCTTGCGTATTGATGATACCGCAAAAGGGTTTGTGAAGGATTATCTTCTTCCGAATTTTAAGGCATTACTTAGTAAACTTGATGACGGTATTGATGTTAGATTGATTTCTGAAGCTCCTCTGGATGTAGGCATATTTTACAGTCGTTCATTGAATAAAAATGAATATGGTGGAGCTGTTGAAGCGCGTGTGCTATTGGAGACTGGTGGCCGTTCTGATAATCAACCGACTGATGAAGTTGCAGTACAGCACATGTTAGGAAGCGCTGTAACAGAAATGAAGGATGAATCATTCCAAGTGTTGCCATTATCACCTCAACGGACGTTGTTGGAGAAAATTTTCGGTATTCATACGAATAATGATAAAGGTGAAGTTAAGTTACGTCACGCCAGACATCTATATGATGTTGTAATGATCCATGACTCAAATCCAGACTGGTGCCTTGATAAAGCGCTTTTTGGTAAAGTGGTTACGTTTTGTGACTATTATTACAAGTGGCATTTGCGATCTTGCGAATCCGCAATCCAAGGTCCAATAGTTCTTTGCCCGACAAAAGATGAACTGTTAGAGGCCTATAAAGTTGATTGGGAGTCTATGGCCGATATGTTTCCGAGAGGTGAGTTGCCATATTCATTTGATGAACTTCTGGAGAAACTTAGCTTGTTAGAGTCAAGTATAAATAACCACTATTTTTAATAGGATTAAGATGCAAGGAGCCGTCGTTGAAAATCCTTTTTCTGCTTTTTTTACTTCATGTAAATGTGTAATGGCTTTTAGGAACTCGCAGCAGCTTCATTGTATTTATCCTGGACATATTCAGCTATAGGAGCAATGTTTTTGGGGACAGCTTCCTGACTTGCGTGACGTTGGTGGGCGTAATGACGATGCTTTGTATCATCTACCTGTTGACCGAGTAAGTATGTTTGCCAGTGTTCAGGTACGTCAGAATTTTTAAGGTTGGCAACAAATTGGTGTCTGGCAGAATACAAATGAATGCTTGGGCCATTTCGCCCCCAAACTTCAATGATACTTTGCCTTAAAGCTTTCTGAATTGCGTTTATGGCTTCTCGTGGGCTATATGAATCCAGAGTGTTCTCACAATACATCAGTAATGAGTTAATCATAGTCATCTCAGTATCATGTAGATGATCAAGCGGAACGCCGCGATAGGGAAAACAAAATTGCAGCATTTCATCTTTAACTATGTTGGGGTGGAGGTGATTGGCTTTTTCTGACTCTAGTTTGTGAGTTCTGGTCTTTAAGAAAGGGCGTGATAAATGATGTTCAAGTGTGGTGTAGAACCATTCGTCCGGGCGTAAGCCAGTTAAGCGGGTGCAATGTAACCAGTGTGGGATTATGTGGGCCCATGAGCCGGCACGTTTGTGCTGATGGATATAGTCACTGAGGGCATTAAGTTGCTCGTCACTCAGGTATTTCTGTCGGCCAGCAGAAGTGTTTTTGCGCATATTTTTGGCTGGTTGCCCTTTAGTATTGCGCAATTGTGTTCCCAGATTTGTATAAGGGATCAAAGGTATAAGGGCATTCCGATAAATTTTATACGTACTATGGGAGACTTGTGAGGCTATATTGTCAGTAAGCCAATGAGTACAGGCGCTCCAGAACGGATATAGTTCTTCAGGCGTTTCGGGTAAAGAGTTTTTCGTTTGTTGACAGAAACGCAGTAACAGTTGGCGACATTTTGTTTGACGCATGTCAGAACGTAAACCGCTTACTTCATCGAACCCTTCAAAACGTTTTATAATTCTCAAGCTCTCATCAGGGGTAATCATGATAAACCTTGCTTTTTCAACCTTATCCCTTAATATTACCAAAAAATAGGCGTAACGTATAATTGATATGCAGTTTTATGAAATATATATGGCGGTTTTTTAAATCTTTTTTATGTGTGTTAGTGGTCAGCGGGTGTGCCACTACAGACGATAAGAATCAAGAGATGATGCTGCAGTCAAATAGGGTAGATGAGCAGTTAGTGCAAAGTGCACGTGCAATACAAGAATCTATACGCGTAATGCGAGAGATGCGTAACTATATTGCTCAGCATGCTAAATCTGACGAAGAAAGGCGTGCGGCGGCATTAGCTCGTGAAAAAGTTCCAAAGGGCACTGATAGGCCGCTAATATTAAATACCGATGGTGGCGTGATTGAGACAGTCAAATTGCTGGCGGGGTTAAGCAACTATCACTTTGAAGTGGTGGGTGTTCCTGTGAATCGCCCTATCGTGCTGCGGGCAAATGGTCGAATGATTATAGATGCATTATATGATCTCGATGGTCAGGTCATGGAAGTGGCAAGGGTCTGTATTTATCCGACACAAGGGGATACAGATATCAATGGCATGATAACAGTGAATTTTACAAAACAGTGCTGAACATGAAGAAAAAGTCCATAGTCAATTATTTTGGAATGCTCCTTTTGTTAGGTGGTATGGGAACCAGTCATGTAGCTAGCGCTCAGAGTGTTTTGTACCAGAGCATTCACGATTTAGAGACCACTGGTATTCCTAAAACGGATAATATTCAGATTAATGCAATGAAGCGTCATGCTACGACCCTCGGAATTGAAGGGGGAATGTACGAAGCAACGGCACTAATTAAAAAGCATTTGGAAGAAAAAGGAAGTCAGCTAGATGCTATTTTTGACTTTTCTATTTTGATGCTAGAGAAAGATGGTTATTTAATATTGCCGGCAAAGATATTTGAAACCGATTCTCGGGTGAAAACCGATTCAACGGTTATTCGTGCGTCAAGAGCTTCATTGAAAATTGTGTCTCAGCCTGTATTTGTTACCGCCGTACCTACGTGGCGTGATTACTTTACCTATGAAGTTTCTATTCCGAAAATCACCCCTAATACTATAACGCCTACCAGCGATAAAGAGCGCGAAATCTGGCAAAAATATGTCCGTCAGGGATGGAAGGAAGGCGAAGAGAAAGCCTATTTTGTGTATGAACAGCGTATGAAAAAGTTGGTTAGGGATTATCAGGGATATCTGCGTTATCACATGGCGAGAGAGCGCAATATGGTGTCTGAGCCAAAAATTATAAGAAATGACTACTCACTTACCGGCAATAAGAATGCAATTCGCTTAGATGAAACGGTTTTAGTTATTGGAGGAAGCAGTCAGTTTAATACAAATAGATTTGACTGGGTGGGTATACCACAACTTCCTGATTTAGACGATCTTCTTCCTGAGACATTGACTCCGAACGTGGAAGAATAATTATGAAAATTAATCGTGAGAAGTTTATTACAAAACATCCTAAGACTGTTTATCGGCCAGAGGATATGAAAGGTTTGCTTCGGGAGATGATCCAGCGCGATAAGCTTGAGGATATCATAATTGCCATTGGCGATGTGGTGAAAGTTAAATCAATGGCGACAATCTATCCGGCTACTCACAAGAAAATCAGCGAGTCTGAACTTAAGGATTTTGTTACAGAATACTTTAGTGCATCGGCATGGTCTGATTTATCGGCGGCGCGTGAAGAATTAGATGATGATATTGAGATAGAGCGATATCCTGAGGATCCCCGTAATCGCGAAGTGTACCGGTTTAGGGTTAATGGTGTTCGCTACAGGGCGCCCTTTGGCTACAAAGGGGTTGTGCTTACGATGAGGGCAATCAGTGATGTGGTGCCCAGTTTTGATGATCTTAAAACTCCCATGGACATTCGGCAAAACTTTGCGAGTCTCAAGGGGCTGGTTATCATTGGTGGCGAAACTGGTTCAGGTAAGAGCACACTGATGCATGCGGGCATCAAGGAGATGCTTGAAGATCACTCCAGGGACTTAGTTATAGCCGAATATAGTGCTCCTATTGAATACGTGCATGATAAAACAGATAAGGGATTTAGTGAGATTTACCCACAAGCTGTTGGTCCACATAAGGATTGCAAGACATTTGCCCAAGGGGTACGTAATGCGGTTAGACGGAATACCGACGTTGTCGTAGTGGGTGAACTTCGTGATGTCGAAACAGCTGACGCGGTTCTGCAGGCGGCTAACATTGGTAACCTGGTGATTAGTTCTGTGCATGCCAACAGTATCTGGCAGATAGTTAGGCGGATTGCAAACTTGTATGACGAAGATGTTCGTGAGTTTAAGGCCCGTGAAATGATGGAAGAAACACGATTGATGGTAGTACAGTATCTGGCGAAAGCAGGTGATGGGCGCATTCCTGTTCAGGAGATATTAGTCGTTGACGAACGGACTCGCGAAGCGTTAGGGCGCGCAAAATGGAAAGATTTCTACGTGGTTTTGAAGGAGTGTGTACATAAGTATGGCCAGACTATGCAGAGTCACGCTGAGAAGCTGTTTAACTCGGGAGAAATCACAGAAAAAACATACAGATTGATTTTGTCAGGGTGTTAATTATGGATGATCACTGGTCTAACATGAATAATGAATTATGTTTAAAGCACCCCTATGTTAAGTGGTGGTATTTCTATGTGCTCATAAGCTGGATTATGGTGTCAGGCGCTTATTGGATAATCATAATTGATTTTACATTGACGCGCCTATGTGCAATGAAAGGACTGACATTGACGGAAGCGATGCGTCGCTACCGCAAAGGGATGCTTAAAAGTGACAGAACAGTTCATGTACTTCCTCTACGTGACAGAGTTACCAGCAGAGAAGTTGTAAGGCGGTATCTCAAAGCTTGCATAGTGTTTTCAGTGCTAGGTGCAAGCATAATGCCCACAGGGGACTTAAGGGCAGTAGAAATTATTGAGATCCCTGCTAGTCCAGTCGAACCCCCATCAACAGGTGTTTTAGGGGAGCCACTTAGAGGGGTTGGGCGTGATGCACGTCTTGAGGACGTTTTGAAAATTATTTTGCCTAGCCAGTGGGTTTCCGTATTCCAGCACTCAGAATTAAAAGCGATGCGAGTGAACTGGTTCTCCGAAACCGATACGACTGCCGATGTGTTAGCTACATTGGGGAGATTGTATGGATTTGAGGTTTATTATCAGGCTTCCAGTAAGCTTTTGAATGTCCGATGGCGTACTGATGTGTGCTATGAAGCACAACTGCGCAATAAAGCTGTCCGGATGCAATTTCGAAAACTCGCTGGGTTTCCGTCGGAAATTCCATTAAATGAAGAAACGTTAAGAGTTAATGATGGTTCGCGTGATTTTTTGTGTTAGTTACCTATTAAGTGGGATCGCGCAAGCGCTGACATTGTCCGATGGGCAGAGAGATTTGTTATATCAGGAGTTCTTACCAGAACTTGCATCGCATAAACTCTGTGTCAAATTAGCCGCGCAACTTGAAGGTGTAGATGAGTTAGTATTGATGGGTATTTTAGGTCAGGAACGTGGGTATAAGAACCCGGTTAAGCGAAATAATAACGGCACCTTTGACCATGGTGTTGCACATATCAATACCGTTAGGGAAAAAGAATTAAAGCACTTTCCATTTGATTTAGAGGAAACCATATTTAATCCGTGCGCCAGTATTTTGGCAGCAGCACACCTGGTTTCCACTGAGATCAAGCAAGCTAATGATGTTTGGCAAGGTGTTGGAAATTATCATTATGATATACGGGGGAAGCATCCCCGGCATCACTGGCGATATCGTGATGCAGTAAAGAAAAGGGTGATCAGAATGAGGCAGACAGTGCAATGAGGACATTGGCCACAGTGTTTATGGTTAGTATGGCTGCGGCAGGAAACGTGTCAGCAGCGTGTCTAAGCCAGGAGCGATTTATTGAAGAGAATGGGCAGGTTTGTCAAAGTGGTAATAATTATGCGATGGCCAGTGTCGGGCAGCAGCTGATACCCAAAGGGTGGGTGATGCAGTTCGAAGCCAATGAGATAGAGCCTATACCAGTAAGCTTTCAAGAGGGCTTATTGTGGGTAGATAATCTGGATGCTATTGGAAAAGCAAAGGGGATGTCTTTTATCGTGGATGGGGCGGAAAAAACAGTGATTGCTACTTATCCAGACGATATCTTAGGCAAAGGCGCGGTGGTGATTAATTCGCAGGTTAAACGGGCACGGGAGCTATACCAAATGACTTCAAGGTATGCGCGACTCAGCGATGGGGCTCGTTTGAAGCGGGAGATTGCCAAAAGCAAGAGTCGGGTTAACGCACCTCTTGTGGAAGTAAATGATGTCCGTGACACCATGATCAGTGTTGAAGATGCGGTGTTCGATTTATCTATTTATCCCGGAATATTAGAAGAAAGCATAAAAGCGTACTTCATGAAAAAGTGGAATTACGGTGTAGTAGTTGAAAAGTATGGGTTTGTTTCCGCGCCTAAGCTTAATAGTGCTATTCAGTTAAATGGTGACACGGTGCAGCAGGATGTGGATGAACTGACTGCCATATTAGATGGGCAGGGAAATATACAGTACGAGTTTGAGGTGTATGGCAATACCGAAGTCTTGCATCTGAAAATGACCAAAATGGGTGGAGTAAGATAACCATGCAACGGAAACTAGTTAAGTTTGCAAGCATTGTCGCCGGTGCAGTGATGGGAGGCAGTGTATTTGCTCAGCCTCAACAGGATACAATTTTTATTGATGTAGATGAAGGTGAATTAAGAACTGTACTTGCGGATTATTTCGGTACGATTTACCCAGGTAAACAGGTTCTGCTAGAGAAGAGCATTACAGGAGTAAACCGTTTTAACACGCGGGTAAGTGGTAGTTCTTCCGAGGAGCTTGCAGTAAAGGTGCTCAAGGGACTGAACTTACAGGGTTGTATTTATCGGAATAATGTAATTGCACTACGCGCAAAAGTGGATAAACCGTTGTGTGAAGGAGAGAAATCCAACATTGAAGAGGACGTCCCGGTAACAGTAATTGCTAAGGGGTGGTTTGAAAAAACAGACAGGCGCTTCGATGTTGAGGGTTTACGTGATTACGGTAAAGCTGCGGCGCAGACGGGTCAAATGCCACTAGTAACAGATCCCAACGACACACCGATGTTGGCGGACAGTACTGATGAAGTTGTTTCAGAACAAGTGCACTTTCAATTGAACAGGGGGCTTATTAAAGGGCAGATTGAAAAATTGCTTGCTGATCATTTCATTCACAGTCCGAGTTTGGTTTGGCAACTGGATGAAAATGAAATGTGGCCAAATGCTATAAAGGTTAGCGGTGCTACTTACGATCATATTTTGGCCAGATTATTAAAGAGTTACGGAGCTGCGGCTTATTTTTACGACAATAACTTTGTTGTGGTCAAGAAGGATAACTAAAACATGAAGAAACATCGTCCTTTTAAATTCGCAGCATTAGCTGTGTTAATGGCAAGCTTAATGGGCTGTACAGCGTCGGATATTTTAACAGGGAAGACTAAGCGCATTATAGAAAAAGAGGGTACTAAGGAGGTTAGCAAAGCTCGCGAACTCGCCCCAAAAAAACACGCGCTCAGCAATATTCATCGTGTAAATGAGTTTTATGTCCCTCAATTGACACCGACGGAGCAAAATAGACCATCCTGGTTTTTTGTGGAAGAGTTTTTCCGTTTCAATGATTACACGCTTGGTGAGTTTATGTTGGATTTACAATCCAAGTTTGATGTAAACACACGCTATGTGGATAACATTGATCCTAAACTGATGCGCTTTTCGTTAGTCCATGACGGGCGGATTGGTGATGCAATGGAAAAAATAAAATTGGCGACGGGTTTATCATATACATTGGAAGGCTCTGTCGTGACATGGAGTAAATATGAAATTGCCCATTTAGATATTTCAGGTATCCCAGGTCTAGCCAATTTCTTAATTGGCAGGGATGAAAATGCAGATACTAATTCTTCTTCGGACAGTGGTGGAAGTTTTTCCACGGTGGTTACCGAATCCAGTATTGATAACAGTAGTTTTACTAACTTTTCAGCTACTCAAAAGGATAATTTCCAACAGATTATTGAAACACTGAACGAGCTAAAAACTGATGATGGTTATGTAAACGTCGATATGGCGACGTCTACACTGTTTGTACGGGATTTGCCGCGCAATGTAGCAGATATAACGCGATATGTTAAAGATGTTAATAAACGTCTTACCGCGCAGGTATACCTTGATATCAAGATTGTTGATTTTGACAACGATAAAGGCGATGAGTTTGGTATCGATTGGAATGCAGTTGTGAGTGAGCTTGAGGCGGGGGGCATTGCTACTGTAACCACGGGCTTTTCTGGGAACTTACTTAGTGGTCTGACACCGACAGTTTTAACTTATACGCGCAATGAAGGGAAGTATTCAGGTTCAGAGGCAATGATCCGGGCGTTACGGCAGCGCGGTGTAGTTCTGAACGTTACCGAACCCTCTGTTTTGGTAACAAATAACGAAGTGGCGCAGATTGTCAAAGGTGAAGATGTTACATATTTGGCTAGTTCCGGTAGTAATCAAACCGCAAATTCGAATAGTAACATATTGATTCCAGGTAAAATTCAGACCGGCTTGCAACTGTATGCTGTAGCCAATATTAACCTGGACGATATGTCCATTGTGGGTAAGATTTCGAACAAGTTCAGTGACATTGTGCGAATAGACAGTGTGACCTCCGGCGGCAGTCTTATTCAAACTCCGCAAGAAAGTAAAAATGAATTTTTTCAGACCTTTTATGCTAAAGATGGCGAGACAATTTTACTGGGTGGCATATCAGAACGACGCAGTGAGTATGAAACAAGAAGTACTGGCATGATGTTATTAGGGGGCCAGAAACTTGGCCGCAATCAGTACACTGACACTTTGATCATGATTACACCGCAAATTATTCGTCAATAACAGGAAGCACTGATGGAAATCATCACACGAGCTGACAATATGTCACTAGTGATATCCCCTTATCGCCAAGTGATCGAAGGTGTTGGTCAGAAAGAAAAAGTTACTGATATTGCTGAAGAGCAAGATCTAAACTATTTCACCTTGCATAAGACGGATCGTGTATCGACGGTTGGGCTGATCAAAGAGCAAAACAACGAAGATAAAATATTTTATTTTGATTTTGCACTGAAGTTACTGGCGTTGTATGAAGATTTGGATTTTTTTGTATATGTAGAATCCACTGAACAAGGTGATATGGAAGATGCTTATATCTTTGTTTTACTGTTGCGAGGGGAGCTGATAATTGATGAGATTGCCAGCTTTCCCGATATTGTTAGCGATATCCGATTAAATATTGGAAAGCTGCAAGAACGGATAGAGAGAGAGGGTAAAGGTGAAGAGCAGAAGATAAAGGTACAGTCTTCAGGTTTACGTGCTGCCGATGAAAATAAGATTAAGTTCCTATTTGGCGAAACTAAAATACAGTACGTTTCTAGCAGGGAACCTCTCACTGAATCAATTATTTTAACCAATGAAATTGCTTATCAGCATATACGCAATTTGGGTAAGAGCCTGCGTCCAAAAAGATTTGGATTGGGTTTGTTTATCATTGCTGGTGTAATCGCTGCGCTTGTTGGGAGCGTACTGGTTTATCAGGCGCAGCAGCCAAAAGAAATTAAGGTTGTGAAGCGGGATGATTTTAAAACATATCGAGAGGCGGTCACCAGTATACGTAATCCACAGGCCTATAACCGAATGAAACAGGAATACAATATTCACACCCTGTTTAACAATAACCTCGTTGGTTGGAAGGTTGTAAGGGTAGAGTATTCACCTTCGAAAGCGATTGTGTATACGTTACAAAATACGGGTGGCTTGTTAGCTCATTTACATGAACAAGTCAGGAATTTGTCGCTGGCTATCGGTTTTGCCGCGGCGCTGGACGTCACTAATAAAGGGGTTATGGTGGCAGTCAGTGGTGCAAATATTCCAGTGTTTGAACAAAGCGGCCCTGGCGTGAACGACGGGATACAAATATACAACATCAATGAAGTGTATCACTTGATCAATGATGGCTTTTCAACTTTTATCCCGAATGCGAACGTAGGGGTAATTGATTACGATACTGTATCTGATAAATGGAAAACTATGAATGTTCAGGTCAGTTTACAGGGGGTTCATTTCAGTGATTTTCTGCTTATTGGTAACATTTTTAAAGCTTTGCCTGTTTCGGTAGGGGGGGCTTCATACAGCATTTCCGATGGACGGGTTAGCGGTAATTTTGAGTTTAAGATCCACGGTGATCAGAATTAATAGGAGTGTCAGTAATGGCAAAGGGCAAAGCAAAGCAAGCGCAGGATAAAGATAAGACTAAAAAGCAAGTGACCTTTTTAGTGGTCGCTATAGTTATAGCATTGCCTGTATGGATGTGGCGACTGGGAATGTTTGAATCAACTAAAGTACCGCCCCCTCCGGCAAATCAAGCTAGAGCGGAAAATAATTCGGGGCAAAATGCACAAGCAAAACAAGCTCAGGGGCGGCTGGAAACGATAAACGGGGAAGTTCGTCGAGTAGTAGAAACACCAGCGCCACCCAGAGTAGAGCTTGGAAAAAGCGCTGATGAAGTGCTGGAAGATTATATTAATAGCCATCCTGATAAGCGCGCAGCCATTACTAACTTAGATTTGACAACACAACAACCTTTGGTTCAAAAGCAGCTTAGTATCCAAGAAGCTCGCACTCAAATTTCCAAAATGGAGTTTGAAGAACTGGAATATCGGTTACGTTTGAAGAGACTGCAAGAAGAAGGTCTCGAATCGCTTGAAGAGACTAGTGTAAGTACTCAACCCAACAACTTGTCAGGTATAACCGCCGGGCAGGTAAATAGTGAAGTCGTGACTGCGGTAGAAACTGACGAAGTCGAATTATCAGATTTTGCTTTGAGAGGGGTAACAAAGTCGGCCGACAGTGAAAATTATACAATTTTGTTGCGGGTCAACAATCGAAACCTGAGTGTGAGAAGTGGTGAGCGTCTGTTTGGTAACATCGAAGCAACCGTTAAACAGGATAGAACGGTAGAACTGTGCAAACGTAGTCGTTGTATTACTCTTTGACATATAAAAGGTGAGCGAGATGAATAATCCTGAAGAACTGTTTGAATCCTTTGATGCCGTTGAAGAGAAATCGGAACAAACAAAGGATGATGCGCATTATTTAAGTGAAGGGTATGAGCCGATTTTATCGCTTGTTGAACGTGCAGAAGCATTGCGTGGTGATGGATCAAAGAAAGAGGAAAACAATGCGTTTATAGTCGCATTAGTACGTAAAGATACCAACAGTGCTGTTGTGTTATCCACTCGTGAAACGTATGACCGGCATCGAATGGAAGTGCAAAACATGGTGTCTTTGGTTAAAGAGAAGAAATTCGAGAATGTTAACCGTGAAATTGCTTCTTTTGACACAATTGTGCAGTTACAGCGTGAGGGGCGGCAAGCTTTTGAGACCGAACTAGAACTTAGTAACGATACCAGCGTTAATGAATCGCGAGCAAAGGAAGATTTCGCACAGGTGGTAGAGCAGGGAGTGTCGCTTGGGGCCTCGGATTTTAATATAGTTAAGCGTAATAGAGGTAGCTATTATGCCTTTTCAGTTGATAACTTTATGACGAAAAAGTTCCATCTGAGTGAGAATGACGCACATCGGATGGTTTCTGCGGTACTTCAGACTGAATCTGAAGGTACTGAAGCGGACATGCATGAACAAAAGATTATATCTACCACAATCAAACAACAGATATATGTTGAGCGAAACGGCCGCACAGAAAAAGAGAGTGTGCGTCTTCGTGCCGAGCGAGTACCGTGTCACGGTGGATATAGCTTATCGGTAAGGATAATTCGCGAGAATCAAAGCGATTCCCGGTCAATTGATGAATTAGGGTTTGATGCAGTCACAACACAGATGCTGAAATGGTTGTCAAAACAGCCTGATGGTATTGTGTTGCTGGTGGGGCCGACCGGACAAGGTAAAACCGTCACAATTAAAGCGCTGTATGAATATATGGCTGGAAATAAAAAACTGGTGGTCATTGAGGACCCGGTGGAATATATAATTGATCATCCACATGTTCACCAGCAGGCCGTGAATATCAAGAATGACCTGACATTGAAGAAGTTCATTAAAAGTTCTTTACGACAGTTTCCTAAGGTTATCGGGATTGCTGAGGTTCGTGATGCTGAGGTCGGTGAAGACATGGTGAATGCTGCTTTGTCTGGTCATCTTATGGTTTCAACATTACACGCAGCAAATGTACTCTCTGCTCCGCAGCGTCTTGATAAGATCGGGGTGACCTACGATGTTCAGGCGCTTCCAGGACTGATTAAAGCTTTTATGTCACAGAGATTGTTGCCAAAGTTGTGTAAATGTAAGTTGGATGGGTTTCATCCTGAGTTTGGTAAGGTAAAAGTTAAAAACCCTGAAGGTTGTGTGCGATGTGGTCAAACGGGCATAAAGGGACGGGAGCCAGTAGGTGAGATATTAGTGTTAGATGGTGTCAGTCGCCGTTTTCTAGCTAAAGGTCAGGTGAGGGAAATGGAACGCCATATGCGTAATATGGGGTGGAGGTCGATGCGAGATCATGGGATTGAGAAAGTCAAAAGTGGCAACGTAGATCCTGGAGATTTATTTTCATTATTGGGAGACACTAAAGATACGCCTGACGCGGTGTTTAACTATGCTAAAGGCGAGTTTGAACTTGCAGAAGAATCAAATATATATAATGAAGCCTACGGTGAAGTTCCAATAGACCAGGTCACTTTTAATCGGGGCGTTATTTACGAACAACCAAATAGTGGAAAGCAGAACATTTCTGAAACAGCACTCTATAAGTCTGGTGTGAAGGATCGTGCTAAGACTGGCTTATGTGAAACTGCTAAAAATGAATATATTGATGATATCGCCAACAATAAGGCTGGCTCCGAAATTGTGAGTATAAAGCGTTTATCCACAGAAGCGGAAGATTTACACGGTACTGATGACAACAATGAAAAAAGTGGTCACGACACATCGGATTCATCGGTGGAAAATCAAATCCATTCAGATGTGAATGTAACATTGTCAGAAGAGGTAGGTGAAGCTGAAAACCTGGCTCATAATGAATCTGCAGAGACATCAGATAATAATGTCGCAAAAAAAACGCATGCATTTATTCCCAGAAGTTTTGAAGACCAGGATGATCACACCTCCTTAAGTAAACCTGAAGCAGATGATTCAAAGTATGAGCCTCTCAGAAGTTCGGTAAAGGGAGATAATCGCACTACGCCTGACCAAACTGCCAATTCCACAGAAGGAATGGAAAATGTTACAGAGCCGGATAATAGCAATACGGAAGATGCTCCTGATGCTAACCCTGGAATGGCTGACAATATTGCTGATGATGAGGGCGATTTAACTAGTACAACGTTACTGGAGAGTAGTGAGACTTCTAAAGAAACCGTTAAAGGAGAAAGCTCACAAAAAGAACCTCTACATGAGATACTGCAGCGATATAAGCAAAGTCTGAGTGATAAAGAATGAAGGCGTTGTTCAGCTTTATACAGCAGGATTTACGGTACATTGGAGATAGAATTGCTACCAATGTCTTAAAATTGAGGGACTTTAAACAGTACTGGCGGCGCTTTTTATTTAATCGGTCTCGACAGTATGAATTTATTAAAGATTACTACTCGTTCCTCATGTCTTCGAGCCATTTTGAGGCTTGTAAAGCTATAATCGACGGTGTGGACGCAGTGAATGATAATCCATTAAAAAAATACGTGGCTCAGGCTATTAAAAATGGTCTGGATGAAGGTCACAATGCTTCATATGGAATGCGACATTGGTTCGATGACGACATTGTACAGATATTTAGAGCTGGTGAGCAGGCAGGTAATCTGGAGAATGTACTAGATATCTACAGCAAAGAAGAAGAAAAGCATAAATCATTTGTACAGTCGCTTTTTGGCGGTGTAAAAACACAGGCTGTGATGGTTTCAGGGGCTACAATTGCTTATCTGTTATTGGCTTCTATTAATTGGATGGGGTTTCCTGAATTTACAGCTGTGTCTAACTGGGCGGAGCCCAGCCAAAAGGCCTATGCCATGAGTCAAACGGTGTACAACAATATTGTAATCATTTTGATAATTTTGGTTGGTGGGTTTTGGTTTATTAATAATCGAATGAAAAATTATACAGGGAGCTTTCGGGAAGTTCTGGACAAATTGCCGCCTTTTTCAATATACAAAAGCTTACAGGCGCTTCGTTTTTTTAAACTTTATGTGGTGTTAAAGACAGCGAAAGAAAGTGACCAGCGTGCATTCAGAATCGCCTATGACAATGGTAGCAAATATCTTCAAGATTATGTCAGCCTCATGGAGGGGGAGTTGCATCAAGGTGAGGATAATATTGGTAACCTTTTAGACGTAGGGTTATTACCTAAACGATTAGTATCCCGTTTATTTACTGTATCAAGACAGGCCAATGATGAAGCTCGTATCAGAGTATTGCTTGATATTGCAAATTATGCGGAAAAAGAAGTGGATTTAGCTCTGGGTAACACTTTGATGTATTTAAAGATGGCAGCGTGGATGTTTGCTTTATGGTATGGCGGCACGTTACTTGTGGGATTTGCGTTGGTAACTCAATCTGTGAGTGCCGTGTAAATAATAGTGATATCAAATAATTTTTTTTAAAACAAGCGAGGATAACAACATGAGAACAATGAAGCGGCAAGGCGGCTTTAGCCTGATAGAATTAGCAATAGTGCTGGTTATAATCGGGATACTTGTTGCGGCGATGCTGCCACAGCTACAGGCTTTTTTAGGCGGTGGTAAAGTAGATGCCGCCAAGACGCAACTAAATGCACTGCTAGGGTATGCACAAAGTTGGGCGCCACCTAATGGAGATATGACAGGTATAAGTATGACTGCGCTGGACAGCGATGGTTACCTCCCTGATGATTGGGGAACATGTACCAACTGCAACCCATGGGCAGGTGCGATTACAGTGACAGTAAATTCTAGTGACGTAACACAGATTGATTTGACGGTAACTGGTATTGATGATGATGATGCCGGCAATAGATTGGCTCGTGAGATGTCACAACAGTCGTCTACGGTGGGTACGCCCAGCTATTCTGCTGGCACGTTATCAATGACTATGGGAAGCACCTGATGACCCCCAGCCGTCAGGCCGGGTTTTCATTGGTGCAACTGACGAT
Organism: Planctobacterium sp. R6; assembly: GCF_055755215.1. Classification (NCBI taxonomy): domain Bacteria; kingdom Pseudomonadati; phylum Pseudomonadota; class Gammaproteobacteria; order Alteromonadales; family Alteromonadaceae; genus Planctobacterium; species Planctobacterium sp. R6. The sequence continues at coordinate 8,184 of NZ_JBVTQY010000025.1, read as the reverse complement.
AGTTCTGGCTGTGGCTGGTTTTATCGTCAGTGGCCTGCTCTCTCAACAACGGCAGCAACAACAGATAGACGAGTATGCTCGTATTCATTATATTGCTGATTTGCTGGGTAAAGCGCTGGATAGTTACTATTTGGCACACTGTGATGAGTCCCCGTTCCCTCAACCTGATGTGGCGGCTTTAGTCGCCGAATCTCACTTAATGAATGACCGGTCGTTATTAACACCGTTAGCTGATGAATTCGGTGTATCGGTGTTAAACCCTGGTACTGTAAGTGTGTCAATGCAGGTGTCGGCTATTGTTGATGCGACTGCGTTGGCTACCCGAATAGCGGCTAATGCAGATAACGCAAGTTCAGTGGGGCTACAAATCACCTGGTTGTACAAACCAACCATTGCCGGCACAGAAGATCTCACCGGTTTACAAGACCTTAAAGGGGCGTTTGGAGACACTCGCTGTTAAGATCGTCAAACTACTCAATCTCACTGCATAAGTATTATAAAATATACCTTTTATAAAACCGCATACAATTCAACGCGAGAATGACGGTTTTATAATTGATAATAGTTATGCACATCATGTATAATGTATGCCTTGAAATACCTATCCTACGAGAGATATGTCAGCATGATGTTACACAAACGAGGCCTTAGTGGAAAACAAGCGGGTTTTACGTTAATTGAGCTAGCGTCAGTGCTGGCTATTGCCGGTGTTATAGCTTCATATGCGATTGGCTACAAACAACAGCAAATAATGGATGAGCGGGCTGATGTGGCCGTGGAAGACATTAAAGCGTTGCGTCAGGCATACAGACGGTTTTATTCAGAGACGTTGAGGGATCCTAACAACATAAACGAACTGGCACCTTATTATACCCGTAGTTTTACCTCTCCTTTTAATACCACTTATAGCGGGACTGTAACCGCGAATGGTTATCAAATTTCATTGGATACTGATGATAATCGCTTTGCTCACCGGGTTAATCGCAAAATGTCTGCAACCACGAGAGCTGGTGATACAGTTAGTGTAGTCACGCCAGTGCCATCTATCGCGACGATTGCAGCTCAACAACTACATAGGGTGCAGGTAGACGGGCGTCCGGAACTAAACCAGATGCAAACTCATATCGATGCAAATGGGTTTAACGTTTCCGATATTGGTGAGCTCAACGTTAGTAATGTTGATGTTACTTCTTTGACCGTAACAACGAGTATTGAAACGCCAGTGCTGGAAGTTTCCGAAACCATTGAATTCGGGGATAACTCAATTAGATCTGATGGCACTAATTTAATCATTGATGCAGGCAATGTTAATGTTAATGGTGCGCTGAGTGTTAATGGAAATATTAACGCAAATGGTAACAGTCTGGAAAATGTAGGGGTCCTAAGTGCGAGCAATGTTACAACTGGTGACATGAGAGTGACTGGGACTGCGGTTGTGGATCAGCTTGATTTTGACGTTCAGACATTTGATACCTTAACGATTAATAATGAATTGAGTGTGACTCAGGAACTGAGTACAACTAACCTGACAATCCTGGAAAACGGTGTCCTTAGCGCTAATTTAGGGGAATTTAATAACATAACAGTAGAAGGTCAAACTGTTACCGGGACAGCGGTAATCGGAAGCACATTAACTGTTAATGGTGACGCGACTGTGAGCGGGAGGCTGACTGCAGATCGAGTTGAGGCGAACAGTGGTTCCATTGATACATTAACGGGTAATAGTCTGACCTATACTCAGGGTAATTTTGGCAATTTAAACGCTAGTGACGTCATTGCAGCAGGGGTAACTGCAAATGTAGTTCAGGCCGCAATAGTTAATGCCACTAATATTAATCTTGAGGGAACTATTACCGCCGTAACTGGTGAGTTCAACTCAATATTGGCTACTGACATCACTGCTACCGAGGCGTATCTTGATACTGTGGTTGCCCATTCGGTTTTAGCAAATACGGTTAATACAGACGAACTCAAAGCGAAAGATGCTGAGATAACAGGTAGCACCGTTTCAAATGGGGTTAAAGCTAGCACTGCTGAGTTTGATACTGCCATTGCAAGGACAGTTGATGCAACATCTATCACGGGTGAGAACATGACATTGACTGGTAGTACAACTATTGAAGATACATTGACAGTATTTAACAGTATCGATGGACAAAGTGCGGCAAGGATATTGGATTTTGCCAGTGTGGCCAGTACCAATTATACCGGTGGTTCGTATACTGCTACGGGCGATTTTTCAACATCAAGCCGTGGGTATGATGGTGCCAACAACTCCGTAAATACTAATGAAGGGCGTCTTGCTGCCATTCGACAATTGCTTGAGCAATGTGATGCGGCAGGAGGTTGTTTGGGTATTAATCTGGATTAGACGAAGTTGGATGACTCATTATGCTTAGACAGACAGGTGCCGCTCTTCCTTATATGCTGGCAGGATCATTAACTGTTACAGGTATAGGGGCTTATTATGTGGCGCAAGAGCGGTCGGTTGATAAGTCACAACAGCGTGCAATAGCAATTGCTACACAGGTACAACAGGCACAAGAGTCGGCCCTTGATTGCTACAGTGGACTGCGTCGCTGGTGCACTGCTGATGAAATGGTGATGTTTGGCGCTGGCTTGATGCAAGGTCCTGATGGTAATGATTATGTGTTATCTGTTAATGCCAATAATGAATTAAATCTTCAGTTAAACGTAGCTGACCTTAAAGTCCGTGAAATTGTCACGTCGTTGTTACTAAATGGTCAAAGTGCCGGTAGCGCGGTTACCACTCGTATTAGGCCTCCAAGTGAATCAGATATTCTTGGCGATCGCTTGCAGCGATACGCCAGTGACAGAGATCCCAGTAGAACTCAATTGGAAACCGATATTAGCTTAGGCGGCTTTAATATCGAAGATAATTCAGATCCTGATGATGCGCAGTCGAGTTCTGTGAGTGCAGATATTGCTGTTATTGACCAAATTGTTGCGGAAGAAGTAGTTCAAGCGACGACGATTCAGGTGACAGAAACTTTAAGGATTGGAGAGAGTACTGAAATCAGCGTAGCTGATGGCGATGTTACACTTACCGGAAATACGATACAGGTTAATGGTCAACTGACATTGTACGGTACACTGAATGCAATGAATAATGACATTGTAGGTGTAAATCAGTTTAGTGCTGATGAAATTGAAACACAAACTTTGAATGTGACCAATGCAGAAGGAGATGGTAGTTTTACCGGGGATACACTAATTGTTAATAGTGGTGTTGGTGATGACTCTCAAGGCCGTCGAGTAACAGTCTTGGGTACAACCAACGCAGGAAATGTATATGTAGGCGGTACATTTGACGCTACCGCTGCCAGTGAAGCCAGGCTAAGTAATCTGAGCGTGAATAACAACTTGACCACGTCAACAATGGTAACTGGTGCATTACAAGCCGGCACCCTTGCTATGAACAACGGTATGTTGGTAGCGGACCATATACAGTCCGCCAGTGGCGAAATTACAGCGTTAACAGGTACAAGGGTAGGTACAGCCACAGAGCCATTTGCTTCGGGCAATTTTAACGGGATAGATGCTGACGGAGTGACTGTTAATAATCTGTTGGACGTGTCTGGGTCCATAAATGTTAATCGCAACGATGCCGAGGATAGCGGTAATATTACGGTAACCGAATCGGTGGATACAGATTCGGTCAATGCGAACGTGGCTCAGTTTACTGATAATAGTGATGACGCGACCGCGTTACAGACCTCCCAGATAAATGTTACTGGTACACTGACCACGGAGCAATTAGAAGTTGGTGTATTGACTGTGCAGGAAAAAGTTACCGATGACGGTGATGTGATACCGGGTACACTGACGGTCAGCGATAGAGTGACTTCAGGTACCTTCACAATACAGAACAGGCTCAATACAACGGGGCTGGTGGTATTGCGGAATAGCTCTGAGTTTTATAATGAAAACGGGTATGATGTGGTTGTTACGGGTGAGATGGATATTACTTCACTGGAGTTTCAGCGCAATGGGCGCATGAAAGCTGAAACTATCACAGCTACAAACGCAAGCATGGTGAGTGTTAAATCCGTTGACATCAGAGGAAATAACGCAACAACCGCGTCTAATTTTAGTTTAGTTGATGCTGATATATTTAATGGCGACAATTTTTCTGCGACGTCAGATTTTACTACAGATAAAAACGCACATTATGGAGGCAAAGCTAGTGTTAATCGTAACGCAGAGCAGATCGGCTTAATTTATGGTGAGGTCGAACAGTGTGTGGGTAGCGAGGAATGCTATGGACAGACGCCCGTTATAAATTTTATAAGCGCTTATTTGGATGATCAGGGTTTTAATTCACCAGATTGGCAAGGGAATTTTACGGTCACTATTGATAATTGCACACGGGGGTGCTCGCTCGGCATTGATGATAATAATTCCGGTGCAGCAAGTAATCTGCAATGTAACGACCTAAGCGATATTCCTGCCAACTCCAGCAGAACACTAAGTTGTACATTTGATGTCGATGACATACCGCCTAACGCAACATACTCCGGCCAATATATACTGTCAGCTGAAGGTGTAGTTTATGGGTTTCAGGCGAGTGTGCAGATAAATTATAGATTTCGTAATCGCGGCGAACGCCCTCCTATCGATGAAGTTAAAGCTGGATGTTTTTGGGATACCACTGAATTTGATCAGGCGACTCAAAATAATTGTATTCTGCTTGCAGATTCGGGAACACAGCATGTTGTTTATAGTGTTGGAGAGGCTCTTGGTGTTCAGGATTTTGAATTTGCAAATCGAGATGAATGGGAGGTGCAGTGGTCTGGGGATTGTGTTTCCGGAATTTATCAATGTAGTATCGACGTCGATGCGGGTAGTTCCCTTAAAAATCGCTTTCGAGCTACAGCAGATGTTTTACATATTCCAACAGGTGACAGACGTACTTTCAGCGTTTCAGCGTTTTTAGAAAGGTAATTTAGTCTGGGTAAACGAAGGGCCATATTATCGTGGCGGTGTAGTTGCCTAATCGGACACTAGACCGGGGTAAAGCGTCGCATGGGGATAGTTTTAAAACACTAAACCAAATTAGAACCATGATTCATAGTTCATGCAGGATTAATTTTAATAATTGCTCATCGGATACATCATTCAACGCAACAATAGCCGCTCTCACGATTGCAGCATTACTGACCTTCTTTATATTCTGAGTAGCAAGCCGCTGCTTAATTACTTCAAATCGTTTCATCTCATTATCACTGATATTGAATATTCTTCTTTTGCGAAAATCTTCCGGGGCCAGAGATACGGGCCTGCCCGCTTTTTTTTGTTTGTCATCATGAGATTGCATTCAAGAACCTAAATTAACAGTATATTTATGATGCTTATATTATACATGTAAATTATATAAATAAAATACAATTAATGTATGAATATTATTTGCATAATAAGTGTACTTGTGTTAAAGTCTACTAAACAATGCAAAAAACAGTTATTCAACTGAGAGTGCGAACGTAAACTTCTTTAGGATGAAAATAAAGATTGAATATTGTGCTTTGTTCAGTGCAGTTTTTATTCGAAGATGGTAAAACAGAGAGTTTGGGGCGTATTCGTTTTGCTTAGGAACAGTAAATTGATTAGTAAATCCTGGCAGTAGCAGTAGAGGTTTCATTGTTACCAGCTGAATTGAACCGAAGTAAATTAGAAGATTTTAAGAAAGGACCAAAATATGCAAAATATTAGAAGAAGTATTGTAAGTAGCAGCATTCTATCTACGTTACTGTTAGTACCGTGGGGGGCGTTATCTCATGTACCAATTGATGATATCACTGAAAATAAAAGTACGGTGATGGCAATCGCAAACGCAGGATTTGCTGCACGAGATTTACCAGAAGATCCTCAATCTACAATTGACGTTATGGTTTATTACCAACCAACTTACGCTACCGCATTGGGTAGCCATCAAGCGGTAGTAGAACGAGTCCATTATTTGTACGATGCAGTGCAAGCTTTACATAATGAAGAGGGTTTTGGTGTAACCTATCGCATTGTGGCTATCACTCCTACGGTGAGTGTGCCAGACGATCTGGCTATGTACCCTGAAGACCCGGATGTGGTAGGTGCCGATCAGTTAGCAAGTCGTGTAATTGGCAACCTTGGCAACCCGGAATACGATACTAGACTATTATACAAGCCAGACATGGTGACGTATATCAGGGAGTACACCGATGAACCGCGCCTGGGTACTGCTGCCAGTGAAACTGACGCTAATGACCTTGGTATTGAGGGTTTTTATGCAAGCAATACTGTGTTGGATGAATTCACAGATAGCTCTGTGAGAACTTTGGCACACGAGATTGGGCATAATTACGGTGCTGATCATGAAGAAGCTGACAATCCAAATACAGGCGATCCACGCAATCGAGCGTGGTCTTGTGGAGGTGTGAACTCGGTAATGCACACCCGTGGCACTGGTGATTTATTGTTTTATTCTAATCCTGACAGAAGTCATAATGGAGAAATCTGTGGGGATGCAAATGAAGCAGATAATCATGCGGTTATTGAGCAGGATATTGGCTGGTTCAATAATTTTTCTACTGCGACTACAGCAGTTGGAACGGTGGGCTTTTCTTCAACAGATATCAGGGTTAGTGAAGGTAATGCTGCGATGTTAACAGTGGTTCGTGATGGAGATTTAAGTGAAACTGCACGAGTTACTGTGTTGGTAACATCACAAACAGCAGCGTATAACGTGGATTATACAGACGGCTTTTATGAGCTTGTTTTTGAAGCTGGCGAAGACACCAAACAAGTGACTGTTAATGTATTGGAAGACGGAATTCAGGAAACTGATGAAGTATTAACCGCCTCATTGGTTTTTCCTGCACGTATGACTCCACAACCTGAAAGTGATGAAGCAAGTATTATTATTGAAGGTAATGCTATTTCAGGAAATGCGGGTACATTTTCACTACCAGAAAACCTCCTGGTAACGGAAGGGAACTCTGAAACGTTTACTGTTGAGCGCACGGGAGGTAGCGATGCTCAGGTAGTGGTAGATGTTACAACTACCTTTGGTAGTGCCTCTGGAGAAGATTTCGTTGCAATCAATGAATCGTTAATTTTCGAAGTTGGAGAAACTGTTAAAGAACTGACGTTAGAAACAATCAACGATGAAATTGAAGAGGGAGTAGAAACTGCAACAATCTCGATCAGCTCGGCGGCTAATGTGGATAACGCAGATATGAGCGTTACTATTGATGATGACGATGGTGTGGTTAATAAAGGTCAGTTCTCTGTAAGTGTTTCAGCGTCAACTATTTCAGAGGGCAGTGCTGTGGATGTTACAGTTACACGCTCTGGCGGTACTGGAGAGGCTGTATTGTCACTTTTGGCTGATTTCAGTAATGGAACAGCAGATGTGACTCACTCACTGACATTTGGCGATGGAGAAACACAAAAAACTGTATCAATTACTGCGACAGATAATAGTACAGATGAAGCTAACTATATGTTAACTATCTCTTTAAGTTCCACTGATGAAGGAGTGACGTTTGGTGATGATGAGGTATCAGTCACGGTGACGGATAATGACACTGCACCTGTGACCCCACCTTCTAACAACGATGGTGGTTCTGGTGGCGGTAGTGCCTGGTATCTATTGTTACTGGCTTTCGCTGGAATGATTAGACGTGTGATTCGTTAACTGAGAGGTTCAATATTCTTCAAGAAGCCGGTTTATACCGGCTTTTTGCGTTAAGGCGAAGGCTATGGAGTGGGATAGAGGTGGTATTTTTGAATCACACTGTTGGAAGCTCTCCTGAAGAGACTATGTAACTTCAGATGCTGGGCATGATAGCAGAGTATGAACGTGCCAAAATTGTGGAGCGTAATCTGCGGGGTAAACTACATACATGGATCCAAATGATAGTAACCTATGGCACAATCATTTTTTCAGGCAATTGACGTTAATAGTGATTCCGATTCTATCCACAAACTCTCAATGGATTCGGGAGTTTCAGTTGAATCGTTTAGGAATTATCAAAAGTCACATGTATTACCTGATATTTTCAGATTCAACAAGCTGTTAATAAACAATAAAGTATTCATATCGAAACCCAAGGGCATGATCAAACTTATTGATATAGCATTTGTTCTTAAGATCACATTTTGGCATAAGCTAATAAATTTGCTTTA
>NZ_JBVTQY010000024.1:0-72812 GCF_055755215.1 Planctobacterium sp. R6 | reverse complement strand
AGCTTGTACCATTGCTATTTCCGTCATTACTGAAATTAGCAAGACTGATTAATCCGGTGGCCATAATTCTTAGTTATCCTTATTTAATAGCACTTTCACATACAGGCTGCCTTAATGGTAAACATGTGAATGGCAGACCTTGAATGAACTCTAATTCATTTAAGTCATAGCAGTCCAAAAAGTCAACAAAAGAATAATAGCATCCACATACAGGCAAGTAACGTATTCATTTTTTGATACCTATTTAATATCACACACGATCCATAGTCACAGATAGAGAAGATGACATCTACACAACAGACCTAGGCCAACTGCATTTATACGTGATAAGCGCCACTGTATTGTGTTAAGTAGATTTCGCATACAATTTGGCTATAATAATTCCCAAGTGACGTATAGATGCATCAAGGCTAGCCAATAGCGCCTGCAATCAACAGGGAAGACGTAAGGGTTTAATAATGGATTCATCGAGCAATTTCGAATTTCTCAAGCAACACCATGAATGGTTGTTCAAATTGGCGGAAAGTGCCGAACGCAATTTCTCACCTGATCCCAATACTTCACTAATAAAAATTCGTCAGCTAGGTGAGGGTATTGCTCAAACCATTGCTTCCAGGGTCGGTGTTAAGGCCGGGAGCAATGTTAAACAAATCGATTTGCTAAGAGACCTAGACTACAACCTCCGCCTCGATGACAACGTCAGAGATGCATTCCACACTATCAGAAAACTCGGCAATACAGCTACACACGAATTTGACAGTTCAAGCCACAGGGATGCGTTAAAAGCGCTAATGGTTGGCCATGCTTTATCAATTTGGTTTCACATCACATTTGGAGGTGAAGCGGCGAAAGGCTTTAAAGTCAAAAAGTTCGTCAAACCAAGCGACCCCTCTGAGTACGTTAGACAACTTGAAGAACAGGTAGCTCGTTTAAATGCAGAATCCCAGCGTACAGATGAAAGAATTAAAGTCGCTGAAGAGCTTAGAAGAGCGGAGGAAGAAAAGGCTAAAGCAGAGAGGGAACGCGCTGAGAGGATGGCAAAAGATCGTGCCATTTGGGAACAAATTGCCGAGGAACATGAAGAAAAATTAGCAGAATACAGAGCAAAAATGGACGCTGCTAACGTCATGTATTTACAGAGCTTCCAGGCAAAGCCGAAAGAAGAACAAGCAGCCGAACTCAAACGAATTGAGAAATCAGCTTTTGAAATGGATGAAGCTGAAACACGAGTTGTTATTGACCAGCAACTGGTAGATGCTGGTTGGGAGGCTGATACCGAAAATTTACGTTACTCAATAGGCGCTCGTCCTGAATCAAACAAAAACAAGGCTATTGCAGAATGGCCGACATCATCAGGTCCGGCTGATTATGTATTGTTTATAGGAATGACACTTGTTGGTACCATCGAAGCAAAAAAGAATGCAAAAAATGTATACAGCGCAATCGACCAGGCAAAACGCTATGCAAGTGGCATCATTAACCTTCCTGATGGAGTCGAGGTTACACAGTATAATGAATTTAACTGCCCTCTAACCTTTGCGACAAACGGACGCGCTTACTTAAAACAACTTGAACAAGAAAGTGGCATCTGGTTTCTTGATGTCAGAGACAATACAAACCGACGAAAAGCGCTCAAAGGCTGGTATTCACCTCAGGAAATCAAGTCCTATCTGCGTCAAACCCCACAGCAGGCAAACGCTGAATTAGACGAAATGGGGTTTGACTATGAACTAAAACTCCGCGACTACCAAAAGAAAGCCATTCTTAGTGTGGAACAGGCAATAAAGGATGGAAAAGACAGGGCTATGGTTGCTATGGCAACCGGTACGGGAAAAACCAAAACCTGCATAGCGCTGGTTTACCGTTTGCTAAAAGCTGAACGATTCAGACGTATTTTGTTTCTCGTTGACAGAAGTGCGCTTGGCGTTCAGGCAACTGTCGATTTTGGTGAGGTCAGGATGGAAAACCTCAATACATTTGCTGACACTTTCGAGGTGCTGGGCATAGAGCCTGAAAAAGCACCAAAACCTAATCCAGACGAGGATACCAAAGTACATGTTGCTACTGTACAAGGGTTGGTAAAACGCATCATGTATCCATCTGATGATGGAGCTAAACCGGGTGTTGGGCAGTATGACTGTATTGTGGTTGATGAATGTCACCGGGGATACCTGTTAGACAGAGAGCTCAGCGAAACAGAAGTTAAATTCCGCGATCAGAAAGATTATATGTCGAAGTACAGAGCTGTCATTGAATACTTCGACGCATTTAAAGTGGGCCTTACAGCCACTCCAGCTCTGCACACAAAAGACATCTTCGGTGATCCCGTATTTACCTACAGCTATACCGAGGCGGTTATTGACGGTCACTTAGTCGACCACCTACCACCTACACGCATCCATACCAAGCTCAATACAGAAGGCATAAAATACGCCGTCAACGAGGAAGTTCAGGTATACGATCCTCAAACACAGAATATTGATTTAGTGAACACGCCTGATGAACTCAACTTCGATGTAGCACAGTTTAACAGGAAAGTGATAGCGCCCGAGTTTACCAAGGAAGTGTGTAAATGGTTAATCGAGAGCGACTCCTTAAACCCTTACTCACAAGAAAAGTCGCTAATATTTTGTGTAACCGATAAACATGCAGATGATGTGGTTGAGGCGTTAAAAGAAGCCTGTGAAAACTATCACGGTGAAGTTGAAGACGACGCAATACAAAAAATCACCGGAGCATCAGACAAGCCGCTAGAGAAAATTCGCCTCTACAAAAATGACCGGTTACCCAACATTGCCGTCACTGTAGATCTGCTCACCACCGGGGTAGACGTTCCATCAATTTGCAACTTAGTGTTTTTACGCAGAGTAAACAGCCGCATCCTGTTTGAACAAATGTTAGGTAGAGCCACAAGACGGTGTGATGAGATAGGAAAAGAGCGATTCAGAATATTCGACGCTGTTGATATATATAAGCAACTGGAAAAAGTGAACACTATGAAGCCAGTTGTAACTAAGGTAGACATTACTTTTAGTGAGCTTGAGGCTGAAATTAAAGATGGACCGGACCCGAGGTTGCAGCAATTGGCCAAAGATCAGTTCCTCGCCAAGCTACAAAGCAAAAAAAACTATTTGTCAGAAATGCAGAGCATAGATTTTGAACGAATTGTGGGCAAACCTCCCAAGGAGTTTGCTCAGGAACTCAAAGAAATGAAGCTTACTGATGTCGCTAACTGGTTTTTAAATCATCCCGGCTTGGGTGAGTTACTTGATATGAAAATATCAAGCTCAGGGGGCGGCACGAAAGTGGTCATTTCCGAGCATGCCGACCAAATCACCGGAACCTCAACCGGATATGGTAGCGGACAAAAACCTGAAGATTACCTTTCAGCATTCAATAAATTTATAAATGCAAACAGCAACCGTTTATTGGCTATACAAACAGTGATACAAAGACCATGGGAACTGTCACGGGACAGTTTGAAGCAGTTAGCAGTAGAGTTGGAGCGGAACGAATTCCGTGAAGAAGACCTAAAAATGGCCTGGAAAGAAGTCAAAAACGAAGATATCGCAGCTCGTATTATTGGTTTTATTCGGCAGGCGGCAATTGGCGAGGCGCTTGTACCCTATGATAAACGTGTCGATAATGCATTAGCCAAAGTTCTGGCAAGCCAGCCGTGGAAAACCCCTCAAAGAGAATGGTTGGAAACCATAGCAAGTCAAATGAAAGCCAATATCATTGTTGATGAAAGTAACCTAAACGAAGGTATATTCAAACAGCGATTAGGCGGTATCAAACGGGCATCCAAATTATTTGAGCAACCCATTACTGATATACTTGGCAAATTCAACAAAGCCATTTGGTCAGGAGATGACCAACAAAAATCAGCCTGATTAGATACAATCAACTGTTAGAAATAATTTAGATGGTTTGGAGCGCAGCACAAACCCCAATAATACAGTCAAGGAACATCAATGAGCACTCAAGACTTAATCAATAAGCTCTGGAACTTATGTAATCTGTTAAGAGATGACGGGGTCACTTACCACGAATACCTGAACGAACTAACCTATCTAATCTTCCTTAAGATGGTGGAAGAAACAGGCCAGGATGAACTAATACCAGAAGGTTATCGCTGGACAGATATTGAAAACTTTAATGCCGCAACCCGACTGGAAGAATACAAAAAGCTACTCATTCATTTAGGCTCCCATGGCTCTCTTATTACTAAGGCCATATTTGCAGATGCATCCACCTGTATTCGCAAACCAGCCACTCTCAATAAACTCGTCACTGAAATTGATAATATGGACTGGTACTCGGCTAAGCAGGAAGGCTTAGGCGACATGTATGAAGGTCTGTTGGAAATCAACGCTAGTGAGAAAAAATCCGGGGCGGGCCAATATTTCACACCGAGAGTTTTGATTGAAGTCATGGTTGAGTTGATGAAACCCAACCTCGATGATGTGATTGTAGATCCAACGGCTGGAACAGGTGGCTTTCTGATTGCCGCCCATCATGAAATTGAGAAGAACAATGATGTCCGAGCTTTAGACGAAGCCGCCTACAACAAATATCAACATGGCACATTTTTTGGGATGGAATTGGTACCAGACACACGCCGTTTGGCCATGATGAACCTGATGCTCCATGATCTAGCGGTTGATGACAACAACGCAGGTGTTTTATACGGCGATACTTTGTCAAACGAAGGCAAGGTACTGCCAAAAGCAACCCTCATTCTGGCTAACCCGCCGTTTGGCACCAAGCAAGGCGGAGGTGTGCCGACTCGTGACGATTTGGTTCATTACACATCTAATAAACAGCTCGCGTTTTTGCATACCATGTATCACGCCATGCTCAAGCCCGGAGGCAGAGCCGCTGTAGTATTGCCTGACAACGTGTTATTCGAAGGCTCCACAGGTCGCAAAATCCGCAACGACTTGATGGAAAAATGTAACCTGCACACTATTTTAAGACTCCCTACAGGCATTTTTTACGCCGCTGGCGTAAAGACCAATGTCCTGTTTTTTGACAAGCCCCAAGACATCACTAAAGACAGAGGCAATACGCAAAAAGTATGGGTGTATGACCTAAGAGCGAACATGCCGCAATTCGGCAAGCGCACAGTATTAACGAAAGCTCACTTCGACGAATTCTACGAGGCCGTAGGAGGCGATTTAACAAAGGTTGACGAAGCCAAAAGACAAGCCTTTATTGATAATCACAAAAACCGCAGCGATGTGGGTGATGTAAATACCTGTCGTCTGCGTTGTTTTACCCGCGATGAAATTAAAGCTAAAGACGATTCACTGGACTTAGCCTGGATACGCGATGACAGTCTTGAAGATGCAGCCAACTTACCGGAGCCTGATGTACTAATTAATGAAGCTATTGAAGAACTGGCGGGTGCCATTAACGATTTGCAATCGATTTTAGTTGAGCTGGATGCAGCGGAAGAAACTGACGGGGTTGTTGCATGAGCAAATTGCCTCAAGGTTGGGATTCTATTCAGTTAAAAGATTTATTGTCATTTGTTTTAGGTGGCGATTGGGGGAAAGACCCAGAATATAATGATGAAGACTTTAAAACAGTTTTTTGTATAAGGGGTACAGAATTTAGGCACTGGTCAAAAGAAAAAGGTATGACGAGTGTTGCACGTAAAGTTAAAAGTTCAAGTGCTGAAAAAAGAGAGTTGAAGCTGGGTGATATTTTGATTGAGATTTCCGGTGGCGGCCCAGATCAACCTGTAGGTAGAACCGTTTTAATAGATGATATTGCATTACGACATAATCCTGACTATCCGAAAGTATGCACTAACTTTATCCGGTTAGCGCGTCCAAAAGACTCTATAGATTCTAGATATTTGAACTACTACCTTCAGAATTTTTATATTTCAGGCGAAGTTATTAACTATCAAGGTGGAAGTAATAACCTCAGAAACCTAAAGTTCAAAGAATACGAAACTATTCAGATACCAGTAGCTCCTTTTGAAGACCAAAAGCGCATCGCAGATAAACTGGATTCAGTATTAGCCAAAGTCGAAGCCGCACAAGCGCGCCTCGACAAAATCCCAACCATCCTAAAACGCTTCCGCCAATCCGTCCTCGCCGCAGCTACTTCCGGCGAACTCACCAAAGACTGGCGCGAAGATAAGGGGGAAGACGACTGGCCAATCGTGTCCCTTAAAGAAGTTGGGGCTGCGTTTAATTACGGTTCATCGTCAAAGTCAAAAAAAGAAGGCAGAGTACCCGTTCTTAGAATGGGGAACCTGCAGGAGGGTAAGCTTGACTGGACTGAGCTAGTGTACACCTCCGATGAAAATGAGATTGAGAAATATAAACTAAGACCCGGAGATGTTTTGTTCAATCGTACCAATAGCCCTGAGCTTGTAGGTAAAACATCAATTTATAGGGGCGAGAGAGAAGCCATCTATGCAGGCTACTTAATTAAAGTGCAAGGAAGTGAAAGGTTAAATACGGAGTATTTAAACATTCAGTTAAATAGTCCTCATGCTCGTGACTATTGCTGGAATGTCAAAACGGATGGAGTGAGTCAATCCAATATAAACGCACAGAAACTAAAAGCGTATAAATTTAAGCTCCCTTCAGTTCCTGAACAGGTCGAAATTGTCAGGCGAGTCATAGAGTTATTTGCACACTCCGATTCAATAGAGAAACAATTCAAAGAGGCAAAGAAAAGATTAGATAAGCTTTCCCAATCTATTCTTGCTAGGGCATTTAGAGGCGATTTATTCTTACCTTTAGGCGAGTCAACTGCATCTAATACTAAAAAAGGAAACTTTAGTCCCACTGCAGAAGATACCAAATCAATTAAATTAGATGTTGATTATGATGCTAATGAAAATAACCTTGTAGAGGTTTATTCCAATAAGGTTAGCCAAGCTCCAAAATCAAAAGGAGGTCAAATAAATCTTGAGTTTTTAGGAAAAAGTGAAGTTTTAAAACTACTAAAAACTGGAAAGCTAGGTTTTTCTGCACAGGAAATATTTGAATCTTTTAACTCTAATGATTTCGAAGCTATTGACAAAATATTTGATGAACTCAAGAGGTTAATAGAGTTAGGTATAGTGCAGCAAATTGGTGAAGGAGCTGACAGTAAATTTAAGACCAAGAAAAGATGAAAATCGATTTCCTAAAAATTAACGACGGATTCAAAAATCTCAGCGATCTTGAGGTTGATTTTGATGATAATCAATTTCTCACCGTTTTTATTGGCCGAAACGGTTCAGGAAAGTCAAACGTTGTTGAGGCATTGGTTCGGATTTTCAGAGCGTTAGATCTGGGTAATGAAAATGCTCCATTCAGCTACGAGTTAAAATACTACCTCGGTGAGCAAAATGAAAAATTGATAAAGGTTAACGCTTCTCCATCTTTCGGCAATACACCACATCAACAGCACAAAATCGAAGTTGCTTACAAAATTAGTAAAGAGAAATACTCCTCTTTCGAAGAGATTGGGTTATCTAGACTCTCTCGAGACAAAAAAGGTCATTCTGATTTCTTACCGAAACATTTGTTTGCTTATTATTCAGGGCCAAGTGATAGGTTAGAGGAGTTATTCACACCTCATAGAACGAAATTCTATAATCAGCTTTTAGATAACGAAGTTAACATCGAAGACGAAGTTCGTCCTTTATTTTACGCGAAACCTTTTCATAGTCAGTTTGTTTTGCTCGCCTTTTTTCTCAATCAAAAACGGAGAGTTGGTCGCGAGTTTTTGGAGAATCAGTTAGGAATTATAGATTTCCACTCAGTTCATTTCGTTTTTCGGCGACCAGAATGGGGGAAGAAGAATAAAACTGATCTTTTTTGGGGGGCTAGAGGAGTAGTTCGTGAATTTTTAGATAGGCTTTTGCCTTTTAGCTTTGGACCTGTCAAATCAACAAGGGAAGAGAGTTCTTCATTGACTGGTAGGGGTCTAGACAACGAGTTCGTTCACATTTTCTTGCCCAATATTCAAAGTTTGAAAAAAGTAGCAAAAGGTCTTGAACCAAAAAACTTCTTCAAGATGCTCGAGAGTACATTGCTGTCTGAATTGATTGGTAAAGTTCAAATTAAAGTAAAACTAAAAAATGGAGAGGTAGTCTGTTTCAGTGAATTAAGTGAAGGAGAACAGCAATTACTTACTGTACTTGGTTTGCTGGACTTCACTGTTGAGGAAGACTCACTCTTTTTGCTAGACGAACCTGACACTCACTTAAATCCTGCATGGGCAGCTAAATACTACAGTTTCCTGGAGAACTTTATTCCAAGTAGCAAGTTTTGCCATATTCTGATGGTGACTCACCACCCTCTAGCCATCGCGGAACTGGATAAACAACAGATAAAAGTGCTGAAGAAAAGTCAAGGTGGTAAGTGTTCAGCCCAAACCCCTGATGAGAGTCCTATTGGAATGGGGGTGAATGGAATATTGACCAGTGATATGTTTGGAATGGCTACGACTTTGGATAGATATACCAGCGAAGTCATAGAAAACAGAAGATTGTTATTAGAAAAAAACACTCTCAACGAAGAAGATGCAAAGAAACTCAGGAAGCTAAATAATTCATTGGAACGTTTAGGGTATGGATTTATTCATCCTGATGAGGACTACCGTCAGTTCTTAATTGCACGAAAGAGGATAATGTCGGAGCTATCTATTAATGACATGAGCTCTGTTGAACAGAGAGTGAAATTGATAGAAAACATTCTTAAAGATCAGGGACTTGTTGATTGATGCGATACATTGATGCCAACCTAATAAACAAGTGTAAGCCAAAAGACTGGGATAAAAAATCAGCAAAGTGGCTAAACGAATTAACGAAAGCTTCTGACAAAGAAGAGAAACTCAAAAAGATTGGAAACAAATGGAAAGAGTTTAAGCCTGGTTTCGTAAAACAGTTTGGCGACAAGTGTTGGTATTCTGAAGTCCAGAGAATTATGACGGATTTCGATGTTGATCATTTCAGGCCTAAAGGAGCTGTTAGAAATTCAGATGGAACTAGACCTCAAAAAATAGTCGGCGGTGTGATTGAACAGCATCCCGGGTATTGGTGGCTAGCTTTTGAAGCACAGAACTACAGGTACTCCTGCATTTTTGCGAACAGGCCAAGAGACAAAGGTGGAAAGCATGATTTTTTTCCCCTCCTAAATGAAGAGTCCCGTGTGTGGTATAAATGTGGAATCAAAGCTCATAAGTCAGAGAAAGTTAAGTTACTTGATCCTTGTTCGAGAAACGACATACAGTTGTTGTCACATGAAAAAATACCCGGGACTATCCAATCCCGATTTAGACAATCAGATAACCCCGAAGCATATTCAAGAGTCAGAGAAAGTTGTAAACGTTACAATTTAAATCACAAGACTATCAAAGGAGCCAGAAGTAAAGTCATCAAAGATGTGAAAGACTGTCTCGATTTTCTTTCAAACATGTGGTTCTTACCGCCGGAATATAAATCTTGCTTTGTTCAACATGCCCAATCAATTGAACAAAAACTCATTTACCTATGTAATCGAAAGTCAGAGTTTTCAGCAGCAGCGATTGCGTTCGTGAGACCTTTTGAAAATGAACCATGGTTAGCAGATATTCGCAGTAGACTAGACTTAAATGATTAACTAAGGACACTTTAAATGACAAGCCGCCCCAAAATGATCATAGATACACTTCGCGCTAACCCTGGCAAAAAGTTTACAGCTAGGGAATTAGCGAAACTGTTTATCGAGAGATACCCAACGGAATTAGCTGATAAACGTGAAAACCCTAGATATGACACCGAAGAGAAGTTTATCGCTCAGCTAGCGGCTGAGATTGGAGGGGAAAGAACCACAAGAGCAAAACAGCAGTGTCCAAACGTCACGACACGAGAAAAGCCAAGACCTCGTTTGTATTACTGGTCAGACACACCAATCGAGGAAGATCCGGTAATAAATTCAGAATCAGATTTAGATAATGCAACATCTATAAGTGCATTTTCGGAACACGACCTTTACCCTATGCTGATTGAATTTTTAAACAAAGATATGGGACTGTTCTGCCTACGCATTGATGAGCGCCGTTCAACAAATTCGCAAGGTAGTGGCGGCAATCACTGGTTGCACCCCGATATAGTTGCTATGGAGCCTCTTGATCAAAGTTGGGATGAAACCGTTCGCACCTGTGTCCGCCACGGTAATGATAAATCAGTCCGATTGTGGTCTTTTGAGGTAAAGAAAGATCTCACGAAGGGAAATGTTCGTAAGTGTTTTTTTCAGGCCGTTTCAAACTCTAGTTGGGCAAACTATGGTTATCTTGTCGCTACCTCTATGACCTCTGATGTTGAGCCTGAGTTACAGATGTTGTCATCGCTCCATGGTATCGGAGTTTTATTATTAGACGTTGAAGACTTATATAATAGTCAGATACTTATACCCGCTAAAGAAAAGGCTGATGTTGACTGGCTATCTGCTAACAGGATCGTCGAAGAAAATATCGATTTTAAAAACTACATCGAGCAAGTTGGCATCTATCACCAAACTGGAAAGCTGATCAAGAGCACCTGGAATCAATAGGCTTTCCAAAAATGAAAGTGTGAGTCAAAACTCTATAATCAAGCAAAAGGCGAGGCCTCGTGACAGACTCATACTTGATCGAACTACAAGATAAAATTAGAGAACTTGACCTTCTTCAACGCGATAAGACCTTCAAAACACCAAATAGACAATCGCGAATATTTCTGGCACTTGCATACCGAGTTAATGAAATATGCTGGAGTAGTGCTCACCTGATCCAACAGGGGCGAATTGCCGTCGGCGTTTCTCTAATGAGGGTTTATTGGGATTATTTTGTCAGAGCCCTATGGTTTCAAAACTGTGCAACTGATGAAGAAACTGAACATTTCATTCAAACCGATAAGATACAGCGTACCAGCAAAAACGGGAATATATACTATGTGGATCATCACACTATGTGCCAAGAAGTCGACCGTATAAAACCTGTTCCATTTGAATTAGAAAGAGTGAAAAAGGCCAGGTATGAGATTTTCAACAGCTTTGCACATGGCGGTACGGATTTGCTTTATCGAACAATGTCCGATGACAATACGATAACGGACCAATTCACTGACGAAGAAATCAAATATTGTGCAGAATTTGCTTTTGTTGTGGCGATGATGATGGCTTTTGCCGTAGCAGACTTTGCCGAACATGAAAAAGAGATGGCCCGAATCGGGGAAATGATACAGAGTTTTCTTCCACCTGAGTAGTAAACGCCTTTTACCCTTTCGTTTGCGATTTCTTGAGGCGCATCTTCGTTTATTTACCAGCCTAAAACGCAAAATGGTGACATGACTCACCAATAAGACCCATAAACCAATGATATACATGCATTTTTATATAAATATACATGTACAGATCCAGAATATCGAGTAAAACTCATTAGCACTCAACAACATTCATAACCCACTGAAAAACCTCGACTTATATCGGGGTTTTGTTTTTTATTGTTTCGTATTTTTTCATTCTGTTTCATCCAACTGGTGAGTATTTTTCACTGCTAGTCTCAAACTACTGGTGAGTACAAGAGGTGAAAAATGCCAAATTTAACAGTGAAACAAGTCAACATACTTGCTAAAGGCGAGCCAGGTAAAACATCCGATGGAAACGGTTCGTCGTTCCCAAGCGTGGATAACCTTATTGGTCACTAAGGTATTCGCTTAACGGAAAGAGGAGGAAAAAATCTATTGGAAAAGCCCTACAGGTATCGCTAGTAGAGGCGCGAGGTTTAACAGAACAAGAGCGTTCCAAGTTTCGAGAAGGATTAGACCCTTTGTCTAAGTTTGCGGATAGCATTCTCAGCATAGACGAGTTATTCAATGATTATTTCCAAAATAAACTATTACGTTTGGTTTACTACCTAATTTTGGGGTGCACGGAGAAGTGTATGAATAACAACCTAAAGCAAGTCGAAAAATCTATGATTGCTATGGATTTTTCCCTGAGCGCATCGACTCTCTGAATCGACTGGCTGAGTTGGTAATGCCACTTATTCAATACAAGCCAATGACATGCCATGTATCAGAGCCAGGCCTGTAGGCATAATGATCCCAGCCAGACCAATATTAACCGTTAACGGTGATTTATATGAGATTAATGGTTTTGCTTAAGTATATTCACCGATAAAGGTGAATATATTTGTGATTTATTAATAACCATCTATAATCACCGATACTAATGAATATTTAAATCGATGTTGGTACGCAACGATGGCGAAGAAAGTGACTTCCTCAAAAATGCCTCAAACACAGTTTATAAATGACGCGCATGTGTTGGGACAACTGATTAAAGCGAAGCGCACGGCGATGGGCATGAAGCTCGCTGATTGTGCTGCGCTGTGTAACGTGGGTATCAATACCTTGTCGCGCATTGAAAATGGCAATGATAACTGCACCCTGGCCGCCGTGTTTGCGGTGCTACGTGGGCTGGGTATCAAGCTTACATCACCATCGCTATCACCTGTTACTCTTGAAAAGCAGGACGACTCAAATGTCAGTGATGACGAGTGGGTATAAAAAAAGTGCCAGCAGATAACATCAATCAACCCTCAGCATATACCTTGCTCATCCATTTGGCAGAGCAACATATTGGCACGTTAACCTTGGATAAAGGCACTAACCTACTCAAGCTTGAATATGAGCAGGATTGGCAGCAAACAGGCTTTCCATTGTCACCCGTACTGACGTTGGATAACCTTCATTCTCCCGAAGTCGCCTACAACTATCTCGACAACGCACTTCCCGAAGGGGAAGCGCGGAAACTCCTATCAGAGCACCTTGGTGTCTCAGAAAAAAATGTCTATTCCCAAGTCAGGGCCATCGGCAATGATCTGGCGGGGGCTATTACGTTTAAGGCGAGTGAACAAGGTGCTGACATTTCATTAGAGGCAAGTAAGCCACAATTTAGAGTGATCGAACCCACTGAGCTAACCAAACGGCTTGCCCACAAAGAAGATATTGGCCTGTTAACATGGGACGACAAACCACGACTGAGTGTGGCGGGAGTACAAGACAAGCTCAACATATTCATTAATGAGCAAGGGCAAATTGGGTTTGGCGAAGGGACTTTATGCTCAACGCATATTCTCAAGTTTGAGAGGCACAATTGTCCCAACCTCGTACTCAACGAATACTTCTGTATGAAGCTGTCAAAGGCAGTGGGACTGCCTGCCGCAGAAGTGCGATTCACACGATTCGAACAATACCCGGCACTGGTTGTGGAACGGTTTGATCGTAAGTATGCACCTGATCAGTTTAAAGTCTTTCGCAGGCATGTGATTGATGGCTGCCAAGCTCTGAACCTGCCACGCGACTATAAATATGAGCGGAACCTGGGTGATGGCAGGGATGTGCAGCATATTCGCGATGGCGCAAGCTTACCCCGGCTTTTTGAACTGGCAAAGACTATGGTATCGCCTGTTGAGAGTCTTCAATGGCTCATCAACTGGCAGTTATTTAATTTGATGATCAGCAATTACGACAGTCATGGTAAAAATGTCTCGCTGTTTTTTGATAAGCGTAATAATCGATTCACGCCTGCTTATGATTTAGTGAATGTAGCCATGTTCCCACAGTTCAAGCATGTACTGGCGATGGCGATGGGTGATGAGTTTGAGCCCGAATGCATTAACGCCTACCAAATGGCTGATTTCGCAGAAACCTGCGGGGTGAATAAAAAGCTCTTGTCTCGCCAGTTAACCGACTTGGCGGATAAAGTCATCAACACGCTAACGCAACAGCAGTTCATCGAGACCATCACTCAGGAGCCGCATTTTACCGACGACGACCGAAGTTACATGCTCGAGGTAAAAGAGCATGTATTGACCCGAACACAACACTTACGCTCACAAGCACCTGACATACCAAAGATCGAAGTTTGATCTTTGCGGAAGACTGATGGAATATCCCCAAACGACCTTCATTCCTAAATCTTTCATATTTCTAACGAGTCGGTTTAACTCAGCTTTGGACCAAAGCGTCCAACCATTTTCACCGACTCGCTGACCAGAAGAACTTAATAGACTTGAATTGAGTTTCTGACATGCTGAGAACGTTCATTAAAAAGCACCCGCTAATTTAGATTTCACGTGCGCCTCGTCGTACGGCTTGTGGCGGAACACCAAATCCACGCAGAAAAGCTTCACGCATGTGTCGGCGGTCCCGAAAGCCTGTTTCGCGGGCAATAATCTCCAGAGGGTGATGACTATCTTCTATCATAAAACGAGCGGCTTCCAGGCGCAGATTCTCAATTGCTTTTGCGGGTGACTGGCCAGTTTCAGCGGTGAACACTCGTGTAAACTGCCTCGGACTGAGATTGACCTGTTCCGCGAGATCTTCCACATTAATGGTCTTTTTAAGGTTTTTACGTGCAAACTCTAATGCGCTTTGAATACGATCCGACTTAGGGGACATATCCAGCAACTCTGAATGTTGCGACTGTCCACCTGACCGGCGTTGATACATCACCAGCTTGTGAGCGACCGAGCGAGCAACGTCAGTGCCGAGGTCCTTTTCCACCATAGCCAGTGCCATATCCAACCCTGCAGTCATTCCGGCAGACGTCCAGACCGGGCCGTCCACAATGTAGATCCTGTCTTCTTCAACATTAATATCGGGATATCTTGCCTGCATTTCTCGTGCAAAAGCCCAGTGCGTTGTAGCGCGACGCCCTGCAAGTAATCCGGACTCGGCTAAAACAAATGCCCCCGTGCAAATGGCCGCTACCCGGCGCGCCCGCATTGCGCCTTCACCAGCAAACTGAATAACTTCAACAGGTGTCGGTATATCAAGAGGGGTGCCTATCCCACTAAACAACCAGGTATCTATCTCACATCGCCTGTTCACAGGGAGAGTTTCCACTGCCATACCAAGAGACGAATGCAATTGTCCGCCTTGAACTGAGTAATTGCGAACTTCGTAGAATGGTTTGTCGATAACAACGTTAGCATATTCAAAGACACTCTGTGTCGCCAGTGACATAACCTGAAACCCGTCCGTTAACAGATATCCAATTCTGTGCATTTTAACTCCCCCACCAAAATGTCTCAAATCAGTATCATATACGTCATTTAGGTCAATCTCAATTGGTCATAGAATGCAATTGTTGCTTTACAACAAATACATTGTTCAGGAGAAATGAAAATGACTTTACAGAAGAACTTAGGTACAGCCCTGATTACAGGCGCATCATCCGGAATTGGAGCTGTCTATGCGGACCGCCTGGCTCGCCGCGGCTATGATGTCATTCTGGTTGCACGCAATCGCGTAAAACTAAATGCTTTGGCCAAAAAGATCACGACCCAAAGTGGCCGATCTGTTGAAGTACTGGAAGCAGACCTCAGCAATCGCGCAGCTCTGACCCGGGTGGAGGAAAAGCTAAAACAGGACGAAACCATAACATTGTTGGTTAACAATGCGGGGACAGGAACCCATACGCCGTTGTTAGAGAGCCAAATTGATAGCATGGAGCGTATGATCGAACTCAATGTCACCGCACTAACGCGTCTGACTTACGCGGCTGTCCCCAAATTTGTCGCCCGTCGCCAGGGCGCTGTCATTAATATTTCTTCTATTGTGAGTATTGCTCCGGAAATCCTGAATGGCGTTTATGGTGGCAGTAAAGCCTACGTACACGCCTTTAGCCAGTCTCTGCATCATGAGCTGTCGGATAAAGGGATTAAAGTCCAGGCTGTACTGCCCGGTGCAACCGCGACAGATTTTTGGGCCTCCGGAGGATTACCGCTGGAAAATCTCGACCAGCAAATCGTCATGAGCGCTGAAAACCTGGTGGACGCTGCATTGGTTGGATTCGACCGAGGTGAGCTGATCACCATCCCATCCTTACATAATTACACTGCATGGGAGAGTTACGAAAAATCCAGACAGCTCATGTCTGCCAACCTTTCCAGTAATTCACCAGCGCCTCGCTATACAGAGACACACTAAAACACATTCACGATTTAACACAACGCTTTAATATCAATGAGGACAATGACAATGAAAACTACTGACAACACTATTTTAATCACTGGCGGTACTTCCGGTATCGGTCGAGGTCTGGCAGAATCTTTTCACAAGTTGGGTAACCAGGTGATTATCGCTGGCCGTCGCCAGGAATTGCTCGACGAAGTTGTGGCAGCGAATCCGGGTATGGATTCGATACGCCTGGATGTGAGTAATCCAGCTGAGATACAAACAGTCGCCGAAGTACTTATTGCGCGCTACCCTTCACTGAATGTGATAATCAATAACGCGGGCATTATGCCTTTTGATAATGCAGCCGGAATACTGGATGACAGCCAGGCAGCTCGTACTATTGATACCAACCTACTCGGTCCAGTTCGGGTCAGCTCGGCCTTTGTTGAACATCTCAAAAAACAGCCTGACGCTTATATTATCAATAATAGTTCGGTACTGGCCTTTGTGCCGCTTGCAGCTACTGCGCTTTACTCCGCCACCAAGGCAGCCATCCACTCTTACACATTGTCACAGCGATTTATGCTGCGCGATACTTCGGTCAAAGTAATTGAAATTGCCCCTCCCTGGGTGGACACCGATTTGATCCACAAAAGTGGTGATCCCCGTGCAATGCCTCTTGATGCTTTCCTCGAGGAAACGATGGAAAAATTAGCGCAGGAAAATGTCGAGGCTCTGGTGGATGTGGTGGTACCTTTGCGCGATAACCCGGGCAGCAAGGAACATGCGCTCGTCAGGGATTTCAATCTGTCACTGGTCGACAATCCAATTCCCGTTGCCTGATCCAGATACCGACAGTACCTTCTGGTACTGTCGGGCTTTTGTTCTGTTCGCAACGGTACTATTCAGCGAAATTATACGGCATAAGGAATCTTGGCTGCTCACAGCTAAAATCAAAGTGCTGCCTGACTGTTTTTACCCGAAACAAACACTTCTAAGAGACTAGCGGGTTGGTGCAGGTAGAGCATCAATCTCAATACGGAAAAGACTGTAGGGCCTGTCTCGTAAGTCGTTACCACCATGAAAAACTGGCTGACGATGAAGTTGATTAACAATAAAGTAAAGGTAGCCATCAGTTCCAATCGACAAGGTATCAGGCCAAAGAACCCGAGGGTCGTGTACCAGTGTTTGCCATTGACCATCCGGAAGTCGCTTGCGAATGCCATTGTGCTCATAATCTGATGCGTAGATAGCGCCATTGGCATCAGCCTCCAAACCATCGGATGCACCTTTTTCACCGATATCCATTACCGCCCGGGACAACTGCTCTTCACTGATGTTCGGATCCCGAAGTAGCGCAGTAGGCACAGCATAAAGCCTGCGACTTGATAGCGCACTGAAATAGAGTGTGACACCGTCCGGAGACAACGCAATACCATCAGAAGCGACCCGAAACGGACTAATCTTTCCATCTGCCTCTCGACTTACCATGTTTACCCCCTCAACCACAGGTATGAAGTTCGGATCAGGAGCGGTAGAACTATCACCACTGAGGCGTCGCAACGCTTTTCCGGTTGCCAGGTCCATGACGATAATGGCACCTGGTCCTGATAAAGATGAGTCAGTTACATACACGACACCGGCCTTACCGACCCGAAAATCAAAACGCATGTCATTCACATAGGTCGTTGGGAAAATAACATCAGGTGGGAATACATGGTTAGCAATCACCTTATTCGTTGCCAGATCTATTTCTACGAGTTTAGCCCCACCCTGTATCGGAGGTTGAAAACCAGGTGCAGCGGTATCCAATACCCAAAGATGATTTTGACCATCAGCTATCACGCTTTGAACGCTGATAAATCCTGAATGGGGCTTTTCTATCTCAAATGTGTTTGTTGCCATATCGGGATAAGGCACCAGTTTGCCGTCTGTCAGTTCCACAACCGCGTAGTTGGGTTCGTCGCCCCATTGAGGAAAGTTAACAAATATGCGTCCGCTGCGACTAACGGTAACGCCCGTCGGCATAGGACCATTGAATGTGTGCACCAATTCGATATCGCCGTAGTAACGGACATGAGGAAGGCCTTCGGTGGTTGCAGCCAGTACCGGAGCGGGAAATACCCCTTCCAACACTGAAAAGGCTGCCAACACAAAGTAAAATATTCCTGAATTTAAGGTTTTCATAATCATCATCTCCAGAGTTCAGTCAGTTTCGAAGTACCAGGCATAAAAGTGCTTTAAAAGCCTTCCAGCACAACTTTTCCTTTCGCCTGGTTACTCTCAATCAATGCATGGGCCCGTCTCAAATTCGCCGCGTTGATCGTGCCAAAATGCGCTCCGAGCGTTGTTTTTATATGTCCCTGGTCGACAAGCTCACTAATGCGCTCGAGCAACTGGTGCTGTTGGATCATGTCTGATGTTTGAAAAATAGGACGGGTAAACATAAATTCCCAATGCAGTGACAGGCTTTTGCCCTTCATGGGTAATACGTTCAGTGACTCAGGATCATCAATAAGTGCCAGCTGTCCCTGAGGTGCAAGTACAGCAATAAGTTGCTCAAAGTAACTGGCTGTGTGTGTCAGGCTGGCAACATGGTGCACCTCGGTGATACCCACATCAAGAAGCTGCTCTTTGAGCGGGGCGTAATGGTTGATGACATGATGGGCGCCCAACGCTTTAACCCAGTCAAGGGTTTCCGGGCGCGATGCAGTACCTATAACCGTCATCGAAGTTAATTGACGAGCCAGCTGGATTAACATCGACCCCACTCCACCTGCTGCGCCAACTACCAGCAAGGTTTCGCCTTTGCCTTGTCTCTCGCTAATTTTCAGTCTGTCAAAAAGTAGTTCCCAGGCTGTGATAGAGGTTAGCGGTAATGCTGCCGATTGAGCAAAGTCGAGTGAAGACGGCTTGTGGCCTGCGATGCGCTCGTCCACTAAATGGAATTCACTGTTGCTACCCGGTCGTGTTATCGAGCCCGCATAGAAAACCTCATCTCCGGGTTGGAACAAAGTCACCGCTTCGCCCGTTGCCTGCACAACACCAGCAGCGTCCCAACCCAAAATACGAGGAGCAACTGTTTCTGAATTCTGTCGTACTTTAGTGTCAACAGGGTTCACAGATACCGCGCGAACTTCTATTAATAGATCTCTGGGTCCGGGAACGGGTTGGTCAATCTCGACATCGATTAGTGACTGTTCATCGCCAATCGGTAAACCATGTTGAGAGTAAGCTATTGCTTTCATATTTATTTCCTCAATTAATGAAAAGTGATATTTGTTAGTCACTTGAAATAGGGTCAAACTTTCCGTCATATTAGCCAGCAGTAGAGATGGGAAAAACGCGTCTAATACAACAACACTTGTTCTCGAGGTGAATAAATGGTTCGACTGGAAGATCTTACGCTGTTTGTCAGAGCTGCTGCCTTAGGTAGCTTTTCTAATGTGGCGCGAGAAGTTGATGTATTGCCGGCACAAGTCAGCGTTGCCATCAAACGTCTGGAAAAGACCCTTGGCATACGCCTTTTTGCACGTTCTACCCGGAGCTTGCGGCTCACGGCCGAAGGAGAGGAATATCTGACTTATGCTCAGAAGGCACTGGAAACCCTGCAAGAGGGGCACGAAAGGATCAATCATCAGGATTCTGAACTGAGCGGTACCTTACAGGTGGCGACCCCCTCTGATCTTGGGCGAAATATGCTGTTACATTGGTTCAGTGAGTTTCGAATCCGGCACCCGAACATAAATCTGAAATTACATTTGTCCGATCAGGTCGCCAATGTGTTTAGAGAGCCTGTGGATGTCGCTATCCGGTATGGTGTTATGGATGACGCCAGCTTTGTGGCCCTGCCCCTGGCACCAGAAAATCGTCGGGTGCTGGTCGCCTCCCCAGAATACATTAAACGCCATGGCAGACCTGAATATCCGGATGAGCTGCAACAGCACAACTGCCTGACGTATTTACTAAAAGGACGAATACACAATCGCTGGCGCTTCGGGATTTCAGGCCATGACCAAACCATAGAAGTTTCAGGTGATTTACAGTGTGACGATGCGGATGTAATCAGACGCTGGGCTATCGCTGGTGAAGGCTTAGCTTACAAATCCTGGCTTGACGTCAGTGGCGATATCTTAGCGGGTCGGTTAGAGATATTGTTACCTCAACTCCAGGGCGAACCTGCTCCATTACATTTGATTTGTCCTCATCGGAAACAGTTTTCACCCGCAATTCGCCAGGTCCATCATTTGTTACGTGAACACTGTACCAAGCTGATGCAAGACTTC
The DNA here is from genome assembly GCF_055755215.1 of Planctobacterium sp. R6. Lineage (NCBI taxonomy): Bacteria > Pseudomonadati > Pseudomonadota > Gammaproteobacteria > Alteromonadales > Alteromonadaceae > Planctobacterium > Planctobacterium sp. R6. The sequence goes on along the minus strand of NZ_JBVTQY010000024.1, from coordinate 52,580 downwards.
CCCAGGGTTGAGCCGGGCACCAAAGTGTAAAAAACAAATAGTCAGCCGGGTTTCAGGTGTTTAAATGAATCTGTCAGGCCCTGGCAAACAGAGCAATACCCCACCTTATTAATCTAAATCCCAGTTTTTTTGCCTTTTTAAGCCCGCTATTTTTGCGGCTTCCCACTCTACTTGTTAAAAATTAGTAAATTAAATTGGCGGAAAATTAACGTCGTTTCGTCTTTACCCCTGACGTGAATAACCGCGCTGATGTGTTGCAGTGCCAGCGCGAGTTTTGAGTTATTCACTGCATTGTGTTGCTCCATTACATGTTGTGTTTTGCCAGCTTTACCCTGTGAAGCTGGCCTTTTTCCGGCTCCTGGTCGGTAACTGGCCCAAAACGCAGATTCGATGACTGGAGAGCAATACAAAAACCAACGCTTTTTTCAGGACACACATCATCATGTTAAAAAGAACGAAACTCTCCGCGGCCGTTGTGGCGGCGATGGCATCACTGAGTAGCGCACCGCTGGTGTCGGCTCAGGAAGAGACAAGTGCCGACAATTTTGAACTAATTCAGGTGCGCGGTATTCGCGGCAGTATGGCGCGGGCTATGGATGTAAAACGCGAATCTGGTGGCGTGGTAGACGCCATCTCCGCTGAAGACATAGGTAAATTCCCCGATACTAACGTAGCGGAGTCTCTGCAACGTATCACAGGTGTATCGGTGGACCGCTCTGGCGGTGAAGGTCAGTTGATTACCGTGCGGGGATTTGGTCCGGAGTTCAATACCGTTCTGGTGAATGGCCGCCAGATCGCTTCAGAAAACAATTCCCGTGCCTTTAGTTTCGATACCATCGCTTCGGAGCTGGTGCGTAGCCTGGATGTCCATAAAACCAGTACCGCCACCATGCAGTCAGGCGGCATTGGTGCCACCATTAACATTGAAACCGCCAAACCCTTCAACATGAATGGCTTTAAAGTGGCGGGCAGCGTTAAAGGGGTTTACGATGAAAACAGCGAAGAAGCCACACCCCAGGTTTCCGGTCTTATATCCAATACCTTCAACGACGACACCTTTGGCGTATTACTGGCGGTATCTCATCAGGAAAGGGAAACCCGGCTCAATCAGGCTCAAATGGATGGCTGGCTGGAAAACGTGGGTGTCCCGAATCCGGTTTCCAGCGATGGCACCCCCTGGACCGGTACTATCTTTTCGCCGCGCAATTACGATCATAAGGTAACCTTCGAAGAGCGCACCCGTACCAATGCCAACCTGGTATTCCAGTATGCCGCCAGCGATGACATAGTGGTCACCGCTGATTTATTGTATTCCGACTTTGATGTCAAAACCGACGCCACCTCTTATGGCCACTGGTTTACAGCTCCCAATATTCAGGGTGTGGGTGATGATGGCAGCCTGTTTGATGCCGACGGCAATCGTCGTTCCGCTATTGTAGACGAAAACGGTACAGTGGTGGATCTGTACCAGGAAATCGGAATGGCCACCGATATGCACGCCAAAAAGTTTGATCGCTTAACCGAAACCATGGATGTGGGTCTGAACCTGGCCTGGGATGTTAACGACAATCTGAAACTGAACTTCGATCTGCACCATTCCAGTGCTGAAAGAGAATCCAACAATGGCGGTGAAAACCAGTTATCACTGATTGGTTATTCCAACCGGGTACGCTTTCAGGTTGATAACAATATTCTGCCCCTGGCCAGCATGTTTGCCTCCCCCAACGGTAACATCTACAGTGGCCAGCAGGAAATCGACGTGCAGGCAGGCGGTCAGCCATTAACCGTAGCTGACCCCAACAACCCGGGATTTGTGATGTATAACCCGATGATTGGCGGTGCTGCGGGCCCGGCGGGTGTGGGCAATCACCTGGATGAAGCCAACAGTCGCGCCCACGTTATGTTGCGTCGTGGCTGGGCGGTGGAAGACGATGTCACTCAGTTTCGACTGGATGGTGAGTGGGATGAAGGTCAGGACAGTGGCCTCACCAAAGCCAAATTCGGTCTGCAATATTCCACTGAAGAAAAGTCACTGACCCGTTGGGATAACGAAACCGGCGTACATTGTTTGTACTGTGGTTATCCGGATGCCCCCGTGGTACCGGCGGATCTGCAATACGTATTTGATGCCGGGAATGATTTCCTCGGCGATGTCAGCGGCAGTGGCCGTATGCCGACGCAGTGGCTGGCTCATAACGGCGAAACCATGTTTGCGTACCTGGAACAGTTATCAGGTCAGAGCTTTGATGCCGTTCAGAAAGACAACTCTTTCGATGTAGAAGAAACCATTTTGTCTGCCTATCTGGAAATGAATTTTGTCGGAGACCTGGCAAAGCGTCCCATTTACATTACCGGTGGCGTGCGAATTGAACAAACCGATGTAGACGTCACGGGCACTCAGGCGGTATTGCAAAGCCTGACGGTACTGGATGCTACGGAACTAAATCAAAACTACGGTACCCCTGCCGCTATCTCTGAAAGCTCCAGTTACGATGCGGTGTTACCCAATGTCGCCATTAAGTGGGACTTCACTGATGACCTGATTTTCCGTGCAGCGGCATCGCGCAGCCTGACTCGTCCGACACTGGAAAGTATGTCTCCGGCGGTTGTGATCACCACCACCCGTCAGGGCGGTGATCTGCGCTCCTTCTCCGGGAATCCGGCGTTGCAGCCTTTCACCTCTGATAACTTCGATTTGTCAGCCGAGTGGTATTACGGCGATGCCAGTTATGCCTCTGCCGGTTACTTCCGAAAAGAAGTATCTAATTTTATCGTCAACGGCCAGAGCGAACTGACCTTTGACGCACCGGGCGGCGGCTTAGTGCAGGATCCTTCTTCAGGCAGCGATGCGGTATTTACCAATACCCTGCCCAGCAACGGAGAAAACGCCTCAGTGGATGGGCTGGAACTGGCGTGGCAGCACACCTTTGACAGCGGTTTTGGCTTTATCGCCAACGCCACCTTTGCCGACAGCAATGCCGAACTGGACCCCACAGATACCACACAGATCTTTGCACTGACCGGACTCAGTGATTCCATGAACCTGGTGGGCTTTTATGAAGACGGTCCTTTCCAGGTCAGGCTGGCCTGGAACTGGCGTGATGAGTTTGTGCAATCCCTCACCCAGGTGCAGGGCAATGGCCCCACCATCGTGGAGGATTATCGGCAGCTGGACATGAGTGGTAGCTACGATATCACCGAAAATATCACCCTGTTCTTTGAAGGTATTAACCTCACCGAAGAATATGTGCATAAACGCGGTCGCTTTGATAACCACCTGCTTCTGGTGGAAGACAGCGGCAGACGTTTTGCCCTGGGTGTCCGGGGCAGTTTCTAAGCCTCACCGTACGCCGCTACCTGTGGCTAGCGGCGTTGTTGTTTTCACCTCAGTAAAAAATGTTAACCCTATGAACAAGCACAATATCAGGCAGGTGGTGGTGGTCGGTGGCGGCACAGCCGGTTGGATAACCGCAGGGCGTATCGCGGCTCAGCACAACAGCCAACAAGAGGGCGCGTTGCAGGTGACTCTCATCGAATCGCCTAATATTCCCACCATTGGCGTGGGTGAAGGTACCTGGCCCACCATGCGCGACACCCTGATCAAACTGGGGATCAGTGAAACCCAGTTTATTCGCGAATGCGACGCCAGTTTTAAACAAGGTGCTAAATTTTGTGGCTGGGTAACCGGCGCAAAAAACGATTTTTATTATCACCCGTTAGTGCTACCACAAGGTTTTAATCAATGTGACCTGGTGCCCCACTGGCAGCAAATCAGTACTGAGCATTCCTTTTCTGAAGCTGTGTGTTTTCAGGAGAGCATCTGCGAACAAGGCCTGGCCCCGAAAACCATTCAGACACCGGAATATGCCGCCGTTGCTAATTATGCTTATCATCTGGATGCCGGAAAATTCACCAAATTATTGACCGAACATTGCACTAAAAAACTGGGAGTTAAGCACATCAAAGCCGATGTCTGTCAGGTAATTAATCATGACAATGGCTATGTGAAATCAGTGCTTACCCGGCAAGCTGGCGAAATTGCAGGCGATTTATTTGTAGATTGCAGTGGCTTTCAGTCCCTGCTGTTAGGGCAACATTGCAACATCCCTTTTACAGATCGCAGCGACGTGTTGTTTTCAGATACTGCATTAGCGGTACAGGTGCCTTACGAAACAGAAGATACCCCTATTGCTTCCCATACAATCTCCACCGCACAAGCAGCCGGCTGGATATGGGACATTGGCCTGCAACATCGCCGCGGTGTAGGCTATGTGTATTCCAGTCGGCACAGTGATGAAAATCAGGCAATGCAGGCGCTGAAAGCCTATGTGGGACCGCAAATAGACACGCTGTCAGTGCGTAAAATCCCCATCCAATGTGGCCATCGCCAGAAGTTCTGGCACAACAATGTAGTGGCTGTCGGGTTAGCCGCAGGCTTTCTGGAACCACTGGAAGCGTCCGCTTTGGTACTGGTGGAAATGTCTGCCACTATGATTGCCCAGCAAATGCCAGCCAATCATGATGTCATGCCGGTGATTGCCAAACGCTTCAACGATACCTTTTTGTATCGCTGGGAGCGCATTGTGGATTTTCTGAAGTTGCATTACCTGTTATCGCAACGCAACGACAACACTTTCTGGCGGGATCACAGGGACCCAGCCAGTATCCCGGAATCGCTGCAACAGTTGCTGCAGTTGTGGCGTTATCACCCGCCCCAGGATCATGATTTCACCAGTAACAATGAAGTATTTCCTGCTGCCAGCTATCAATATGTGTTGTATGGTATGGGCTTTAAAAGTGATTTAAGCCATGTGCACATCAGCCCTAAACAGCAACAAATGGCACAACAGCAGTTCGATATTAATCGGCGCAATATCCAGCAAGTTTTGTCACGATTACCGCAAAATCGCGACATTTTGAATAAGATAAAAGAATACGGCTTTCAAACCTTATGAGGATCAAACCATGTCGCAACTAGTGGCTTTAAATCGCCAGACTCACAAATCACTTCGCGTAGATACCCAAAAGGTAGAACAGCAGGCGGCCGAATTACACATGGTGCCCGTGGTGCTACCTGAATTTCGCAAATTGCTGGTGCACTACCCCATCGTATTTTCTAAAAACAGTGAAACCGGACAATTTATGTGCTCCGCGTTACTGGGTTTTGAACAGGGTGAAAACCTGTTTTGGCAGCAAGGTAGTTGGCAGGGCATTTATGTGCCATTGCAGGTTAGTCGCCAGCCATTTTTCTTAGGTCAACAGGATACGAACCAACAACCAGACGTAGCGCAGCAGGACCCGGTGCTCTGTATCAACGAAGCCCACCCGGCGACAGGCGACCTCGGCGAAGCCCTGTTTGATGCCGATGGTCAGGCAACGGCTTATTTGCAAAACCAGCAACGGGATCTCATGACCCTTTTACATGGCGAGCAGCTGACGCAACAATTTATTGCAACCTTACTGGAATTACAGTTGCTAACCGCCATGTCACTGGAAATAAAATTTGTGGATGACAGCAGCACCAAAATTAATGGCCTGTACACTATTGATGAGGATAAGCTGGACGAGCTGTCGCCTAACATTTTACAGCAGTTGCAGCAGCAGGGTTACCTTGCGGCCATTTACGCCATGGTGCACTCTACCGGTCAGATATATCATTTAATTGAGCGAAAAAACCAGCGTCTGCAACAGGCGCAAAACTGGTTTAAATCGGCGGCACAATCTTAGTACTATGACGACATTACCGGTGGCAGATATGCAAGGACAGCCAATGCAATTTAACCCTTCCGCCAGAATCAGTGTGCACTTTATCGGGCCTGAAAATACTGCGGATGCCAAAGCCCCGTTACTGATCATTGACGATTGTTTGTTAATGCCACACGCGCTGGTTGAAGCCGCAAAAACTGCGCAGTTCAGCAACAATGATGGTGATTTTTACCCAGGAATCCGCGCGCCTTTACCGCCACAATATTGTCACACAATGGCACAGGCCCTAACGCCTCTTCTCGCGCCTTATAGGGATTTCAATAGCGCGTCGCTGGACTACAGTTTTTCAGCGTTTTCCCTGACCACGCAGGCCAGCCAAACACTCAAACCCATTCAGTGTATCCCCCATTACGATGACACCCACACCAGCAAGTTTGCACTGGTGCATTATTTGTTTCAGCAAGACCTGGGAGGCACGGGCTTTTTTCAGCATAAAAAAACCGGTTACTGGCAGATTAACCCACAGAATCAAAACCATTACATGAAAACCCTGGGTACCCAGGCCACCACCGAAGGCTTACCGGAAGCCGCCTATATTCAGGGCAGCACCCCGCTGTTCGAGGAATATTTTAGGGTGACACCCATGTTTAATCGGGCCATTGTTTATCCCTGCAACTTGTTGCACTCGGGATTGATCAACGCACAAACGGGGTTGTCACCGACCCCCAACGAGGGAAGACTCACCGCCAATCTGGCGCTGGAGGCAGGTTAATAGAGTGCGGCTTAGAGTTTGCCGCGAATACCAAAAGAATAGCGGGTTCCGGTATCCTGAATTAGCAACAATTGATTGGCATAACGGCCGTGCTTGTGCACCACTTCATTACTGAGGTTAATGCCTTCCAGAAAAATCGACAGATTGGGGTTAATGTCGAAACTGACACTCATGTCCAGTTGTTTGTATGGGGCAACAAAGGTCGGCTCGGAGCTTTGCCGCTGCACCAGCGACTGCAAAAAGCCTTCCCGGCGATTCCAGGCCAGGCGCCACTGCCATTTATCCTTATCGTAAAACAACACCAGATTGGCGGAATCACTGAGTCCCGTCAGGGCAAACTTGTTGCTGATATCGTCCCGTTTTAATTGTGCGTTGCTGTCCACCAGCGTCATATTCCCCAGCACACTAAATCCCGTATCCCCAAACTGGTGACTTATACTGAGTTCCACGCCCTGAACTTTGGCCTGCTCACCGTTTTGCGGTTGTACCAAATCAAATTCCGCCAGCGCATCGTCAGCGTCCGGTGCGGTTGGATCACTCCCGGTACTGGGGTCGGTAACCTCACCAAACACCACCGGTGAGGTTTGAGTAGTGATAAAGTTGCTAACGCGTTTAACAAAATAACCCGCTGATAAATAGCTGTTGCGGGCGTAATAATATTCCAGAAACACATCCAGATTTTCCGACTCAAAGGGTTGTAGCTGAGTATTGCCGGAACTGGCCCGCAAGTCGCCGCCTTGCCGGGTGGTGTTCAGCGTCACGCCGGGTGATAACTGAGAAATGGTGGGCCGGGTCAGAGAACGCGACCAGGCCAGCCGCGCGGTCAGTTGGTCGCTCAGCTCCCATTTTACATTCAGAGAAGGCAGCCAGTTGTGGTACTGATTGCGAAACGCCACCGGCTGCAAAGCGCCGGTTACCGGTCCCAGCTCGGTTTGATCCAGGATGTCCAGTCGCTGCAACTGTTCAATAAAGCCGGAGATATGCACCCGGGTATGCTCGTAGCGCAAGCCGCTGTGCAGGGTAACGGGGTTATCCAGTAAGGTGTGATTGAGTACAAAATCAATGTATGCCCCCTGTACCTGTTCGGTAACCGTAAACGAACTGCCGCGCTTGGTGGCACCTAAATTGGTTTCGCCAAACGACTCCAGATATGCAAACAACTGCTGACTATCATGGCGCAGCCATTGTTTGGGTATCCACTGATGGCCGGGAACGCTGCTAAGGAAATCATCACCGGCACTGAACACCTGTTGAAACTCATCCGGAAGGTCCGGCTCATCAAAGTAACCACAATACTGACAATGCCGGGCGTTATCTTCATTGTCGTAGCGCGTGTTACTTTTCACCTGCTCAGTGTACTGATAACCAAAATCCAGATAAAAGGGCTGCTGAAAAGCATCGTCCCAGTTGCCATCAATACGAAATTGCCGCACTTCATCACGTATATGCCAGCCCCGGCGCAACATCACATGAGCGCGTCCGTTGGCCGGGTCCAGATAATGGCTAACACCGACATTATTTCCATTGGCATCAGACACAATATCACTGGCCGTCTCAAAACCATAAATACGCGGCAATAGTGCATTTTCCACCAGTTCAAACCGGGAGCGATTGAGATAACCAATCAGCGACAAGGCATTGGCCGCGCCACTGGTATCGTCAATTTCTGCCTGTGAATAAGACCAGTCCACTTCCCAGCTGAATGCGCTGTCCGGCCGCCACTCCATATTCAGTCCAATGGCATCAATTTTCGCCGGCCTGTCGAAGGTTCGCGCGTGAAAATCGGTGGCATGACCAATGTTCTGTTCAAAAGACACGACGGTACCGTGGCTGTCCGTGCTTACCTGTTCCAGATTACTGGAAGTGAACCAGTGCCCCATCGACGTCGCGTTAGTACTGACATCCAGCCGGGTGTGCAGGGCATCCGCTACAAATTCCAGATTGTCATCAGGGCGGTATTGCAACACCAGCGTACTGCCGGTGCGTTTGCGTTCATCAAAACGCACCCGGTGATCATAATTGCGGGGCACAAATATGTTATCGGTTTCGGTGAGCACTTCGCTGTGCGGAATATTGGTATTTACCAACCAGCCGTCCATTTGCGCTTCGTCAATGCGCGCGTCCCGCTGCTGCTGGTTGTAAGCCAGCAACGCACCAAACCGGTTGTTCTGCCAGGTGTTGGAGATCAGGGCAGAATACTGAGGTGATAGATCCCGGCTATTGCGGTCATACAAGCCTTTAACACTGCCCACAAACTGAAAATGCGGTATCGACAGGGGTCTGGCGGTTTGCACATCAATGGTTGCTCCAATGCTACCGGATTGCTGTCTGGCATTCTGAGTTTTATAAACATTGACGCCACTGACGATTTCCGATGCCAGGGTATCAAAACTAAATTCGCGGCCTAAATTATCGGTAGCCATTTGTCGGCCATTCAGCAGTACCCGGTTAAACTCCGGCCCAAATCCCCGCACCGTCACAAACTGTCCTTCACCTTCCGCCCGGTCAATAGAGACACCGGCAATACGCTGCAACGACTCCGCCAGATTCTGATCCGGCAATTTACCAATTTCCACGGCCTGAATGTTATCCATCACTACGTCAGATTCCCGCTTGATGCTCTGCGACTCCCGGATACTGGCGCGATACCCCCGCACCATAATGTGTTCATAGGGGCTGATATCCTTGGCAGGTTCTATGGTGATCAGGTTGTCATCACCACGAATAAAATCAATAAATTGCGCAAACAGTGATTTTACTTCAGGCGGTTCCTGCGGCTTTTCTGAGATGATGATCTGATTATTGTCAGCAATTCTGGCCTGCAATCGGGTGTCTGCCAGCAACCGGTGAATGGCATCCGGTGCCGGAAAGTAACCACGCACCGCATTGGCCTGCACGTCTTTCACCAATGAGTAGGGAAACACCACGGTCAGATTGCCCTGTGATGCAAACTCGATGAGCGCTTCGTCAGCGGGTTTACTTTCTATCTGAAATCGCCTGAGAGGGTTACCTTCTGCAGCCATCACACCCGACATTGCCAACATCAATGCTGTCGCTACGGCGCTGCGCCGTAAACGTTTAATGTCTGATTTGCGAGAAGATAACGCCATAGTAAGCTTAGTAATTCAGTGTCCTGCAAAGATTAATAATGATGATGCCTGCGCCGATTTTCGGATTAGCTCTACACAGCATAGCCAAAAACCCTAACGCCCCCTATTTTTGCTCTGCCATTTCATCGGTTGCTGAGTCTCAACTGTTCAATATTCAGCCATAAGCGTTCGTCTTCAAGAGGCGTTTGGTCACTCATGTTGGGGTTTTCCAGGCGAATCACCACCCGCTCCTGCAGCCGCGCTAAGGTTATCGCATCTTTGATCATGGGGTGAGCGAAAAATAACTGATCGTAGGAGCCATCTTCGATGGCCTGGTTAAAACCAAGCTCTATCGCCTGCGCAAGCGTTTGATTGTCCGGGGCCACAAAAAAATACATGGCAAAGGGATAAATCAACAGTAACCGAGGCTCGATACTCAGATTTAACGCAGTTCGCGCACTGACTTCACTCCAGGGTTCATGGATAGCCCGGGGAAACAAATCAAACCGGCCCCCCTCCAGCATAGGAAACAAACTTTCATACTTCACCGGAGTAACCACATTCAGGCCTGCGTGCTTTAGCACCACAGTATCTCCCCAAAAGCGCCCCTGCCCTACGGAAAATCGCTGCAAATCGACTAAGTTGTTAACCTTTGAATAGCGGCTTTCCTCTCCCTGACGAATGATAAAAATACGGTGTCCTAACATGCCTTTTAACACCGGAATGCGAATCGGCAGCAGCGACTGCTCATAGTGTTTTTGCGTGCCCGCCCACATCACGCTCATGCCGCCTTCTTTTAACATTTCCATGGAACGCCCTTCTGTCTGGGCATTAGGCAACGGCTGAAACTGATAACGGGCGCTGTCTCTGGTTTTACGCAGGGCCAGTTTTAAAATTTCTGCGATCAGGTTTTCTTTTGGGTCATTGGACTTGGGATGCACAATCAGGTACTCATTGGCCTGCGTGTTAAAGCAAATAACCAATAACAACCAACCTGTAGTGCAAATGCCAATCAGGAATAATTTATCAATACGCAGCATGGCTTACCTGTTCTGAAAATAAGGCTTAAAATGTTATAAATATGTTAAATTAAGAGTTCGACGAGCCAGCATTAAAAATCCCCCAGTCGTGTTTTAAAATTTTTTTTAATATCGGCTGGCGGATTTTTGCGTGTGGCTCGTTTTGATGAATGATTGCAATCAATAACAGAACAATATGCCTTTAGACTCTACAATCCATGACGCTTACATGGCAGCCAGAAACGGACTGTCACGTATGGTGTCGCGTCTGGTGCCGCCGAAAGAGGTGGAAGATATTGTACAGGAAACTTACGTTCGACTTTGTCAGGTAGAGCAACCCAGGTCGATCTCTGAGCCCCGATCTTTTTTGTACCGTACCGCCAAAAACCTCGCTCTGGATCATTTAAAAAGAGCGGAAACCCGTCTGACTGATTCACCAGAAGACAGTCTTGACAGTATGATGTTGGAACAAACGGTCGATAACACCTTGCAAAGCGTAGTCAGTGACCAGGAATTTGGTCACTTTTGTGAAGCGGTGCGGCTACTACCGGTTGTCTGCCGCAAAGTATTTGTCCTTAAAAAGGTGTACGGCTATTCCCAAAAGGAAATAGCAAAAATGATGAATATTAGTGAAAGTACCATTGAAAAACATATCGCTCAGGGAATGAAGCGCAGCATGCTCTATGTCATGCAAAAAGAGCAAGGCGCGCCTGTACCCGCTGACAAGGCTTCTGTAACAGGTAAATCGCTATGAACAATAATGTTGTACCTATCCGTACTACCGCCAAAGCCGCAAACAACAGTGCGCTGGATTCTGCAGCAGAATGGATAGCCAAAATGGACCGGGGGCTGAGTCTCGAAGAAGAGCAGCAACTGAAAACCTGGCTGCAGTCTTCAGAAGAGCACCGTGAGATGTTGTTTAAAATGGCGAAACTGTGGGACAACATGGCCGCGCTGGAGCGATTAAAATCGCTGTTCCCGGAACCACCGGTTAAACAGTCTCGCCGCGCGCCTTTAGCCATGGCCGCATCGGTGGCGTTTGTTGCCATGTTATTTACCTTTTTGTGGCTAAGTGCGGGGGACTCCTGGCTGTCTGACAGTGAACTTGTGGTTTTGTCAGAGCAGCGCTTTGAGACAGGTACCGGCGACTCGAAAAAAGTTACCTTGTCTGACGGCAGCCTGTTGTCGGTCAATACCAACACCTCCGTTAAAGTGACCTTTATGGAACAACAGCGGGTAATAGAACTGTTTGAAGGTGAAATTCACATACAGGTGGCCCATAACACCGAAAGACCACTGAGCGTATACGCCGCCGGACAAATCATTCAGGCGGTAGGCACAGCATTCAATGTTGAACTCCTTGAAGATCAGGTGGAGTTGATCGTCACAGAAGGCAAAGTCAGAGTGGCCAGACAAGCTGAAGATCAGCCGGATCCACTGCGCCCCATGCAAAATCGACTGGACGACAGCCTGCCATCATTGGTGCAGGGGCAAAAGTCGCTGCTGACCGTAGCGGCCCCAACCATAGAAACCGTAGAAACGGCAGATATTAATGCAGCATTATCCTGGCAGCAGGGCAATCTGGTGTTCAGAGGGGAACCATTGCAACAGGTATTGGCTGAGGTCAGCCGCTACAATGCAGTGACTTTCGAACTCCCGCAGAATGAACTGAACCACATTCAGGTAGCAGGATTATTTAAAACCAATGACCTGAATGGTTTTCTCAGCGCGCTGCAACAGAACTTTGCCATTGAAAACCAACGTACTTCGGATAACCGCATTGTTTTGCGCCGGGGCAGTTAAGAGTTGCAACAGGATGCCACAGCCAATGCTGTGGCCTCTGTCTGCAAGAATGTGTTAAAACCTGTGCTATTGTCCATCTATCATCCATTCTATGACCCCATAATGAGACCATAATCATGTCAGAAACTATTGAACAGCCAAACCAGGGCGGCATCAGCGCTGCTCAGGTAGAACAAATCACCGCCGCCGAAGATCAGGCGGTCTCGGTGGCCTATGTGATATTTATCTCAGCGGTAGCGGCCATTGGCGGTTTTTTATTCGGCTTTGACTCAGGTGTCATCAATGGCACAGTGGGCGCACTGGAAAAAGCCTTTAATGCCACTGATGTCGCCACGGGTTTTAATGTGGCATCTGTCTTACTGGGTTGTGCCTTAGGAGCATTAATGGCCGGGCCAGTGGCCGATAAATTAGGGCGCAAACCGGTGATGATAGTCACAGCAATCGTATTTGCCATCAGCGCTTATGGCTCCGGTATTGCTGACAGTTCTATGGCGTTCATCTTTTATCGGTTACTGGGCGGATTAGGCGTAGGTGCAGCGTCAGTACTGGCACCGGCTTATATTTCTGAAGTTGCTCCCGCCAGCCTGCGAGGCCGACTGGCCACCTTGCAGCAAATGGCCATAGTGTTGGGCTTATTTGCCGCTTTTATGAGTAACTTTACCATCGCTTCTTACACCGGCGGAGCCAGTGAGCCTGGCTGGTTTGGGATCGCAGCCTGGCGCTGGATGTTCTGGATGGAAATCATTCCCGCCAGCTTGTTTTTCATCGGTGTCATCCTGATCCCTGAATCGCCACGCTTTTTGGTGGCACAGGGCCGCGAATCTGACGCAAAGAGCGTATTTGAGCGCATCGCACCCGGCGTGGCGAACGCCCAGGTTAGTGAAATTAAACGCTCGTTGCAAAGCAGCCATAAACCTGCCCTGCGGGACCTGTTTATCAGCGGCACCCGCAAAATTCATCCCATTATCTGGGTAGGCGTAGCACTGTCAGTGTTCCAGCAATTTGTGGGCATCAATGTAGTATTTTATTATGGTGCTGAGCTTTGGCAGGCGGCCGGATTTGATGAATCGCAATCTTTGTTTATCAACGTTTTGGGCGGTGTTACCAATGTAGTGTCTACCTTTATTGCCATCGCGTTAATAGACAAAATTGGCCGCAAACCGCTGCTGATTATCGGCAGTTCCGGTATGGCGGTGATGTTGGCTACATTGACCTGGTTATTCAGCACGGCAGGTTTAGATGAGGCCGGCAAACTGGCGCTCACCGAAGGCATGGGAACTTTAGCACTGGTTGCAGCCAATCTGTATATCGTATTTTTTGGCATGAGTTGGGGACCGGTTGTCTGGGTACTGCTAGGCGAAATGTTTAACAACCGAATTCGCGGTGCCGCTTTGGCGTTAGCCGCCAGTGCGCAATGGCTGGCAAACTTCGTGGTAACCATGACTTTCCCCATCCTGTTAACTCAAACCGGACTGGGCGGCGCTTACGGATTATATGCCTCCAGTGCCCTGATCAGCCTGTTTTTTGTATTGCGTTACGTCAAAGAAACACGCGGCCGAAGGCTGGAAGAAATGTAGTTCTGCCTTAACTGAACGTCATAATACCTTTGAAAAGCGCTGAGCCGTTTGATGCTGGGGCAAATATTGGTCAAATACCATGCAGATATTTCGCACCAGCAATCTGGCACACTCATGAACCAGGATTTGCTTTTCCTGGATACTCACTAACCCGTCGTCAGCAAAGGTGCTCAGTGTCTGCAATTCCTGCGCAAAGTGCGACTTAAAGTCAATTTCGAATAACTCTTCGACTTCACTAAAACTCACATAAAGATTGGTCATCAATGCCCGGATAACAAAACCCCGAAGTTGATCCTCCTCTGATTGCACCAGGCCGCGTTCAATCGCATGTTGCTGTTCATCCAGTTGGCGGTAATAGTCAGCGGTATGCTTCAGGTTTTGGCTATAGATATGACACACGGAACTGATCGCGCTGACACCAAAGCCCAGCAGATCTGCATGTTGAATACTGCTGTACCCCTGAAAGTTTCGTCCGAGACGCCGCGCTTTGAGGGCCAGTGCCAGTTCATCATCGGGTTTGGCAAAATGATCAATGCCAATCATCACATAACCAGCCCGGGTCAATGTCATAACTGCCAGGCGCATCAAAGCCAGTTTGTGCTCGCCAGTCGGTAACCATTGGTCTTTTATCTTGCGCTGCGCCGGAAATTTCTGTGGCAGGTGGGCATAGTTAAACAGAGAAATCCGTTGCGGATCTATCGCCAGCACATCCTCAAGGGTTTGCTCAAAAGTCGCTAAATTTTGAAACGGCAGGCCATAAATCAGATCCAGATTCACCGAACCTATGCCGCTGGCGCGGGATACACGGCAAAGACGCTTCACCATATCCGTATCCTGAACCCGGTTGATGGCTATCTGCACCTGCGGATTCGTATCCTGGACACCCATGCTAATTCGGTTAACACCAAGTTCAGCCAACCCCTGTATATAGGCTTCTGAAGTTTCTCTGGGATCAATCTCGATACTGATTTCAGGATTGCAACGCACCTTGTAGTCATTGCAAATCCCCCACAAGATATCTTTGATTTCGGTAAGCGACAGCATACCCGGCGTACCACCACCAAAATGGATCTGCACTATCTGATGATTTTTGAACAGTGCAGCCCGTAAACTGATTTCTTTCCGCAGATAATGAACATACTTGCTGATCTTGTCGCGGTTGCGGGTGATCACCTTGTTGCAGCCACAGTAATAACAAAGGCTGTGACAAAATGGCACATGAATATAAATGGCCAGATCAGGGTTTACCGCTAACAGAGCGGCCTTTCGAAACTGTCGGTCGGTGAAGCTGTCTTTAAACTCCAGCGCCGTGGGGTAAGAGGTATAACGTGGTCCGGAAGTGGCATATTTTTCCAGTATTTTGCTGTTAAATAAAGCGCTGTTATCAGAGTACATGTACCGCCCAAGCCTGTTGTTAAATGGGTACTCAGCTTAACTTCTGGCAATTTCTAAACCTTAATCTGTATCAAGTTTTTGCGTGATCCTGGCCTGCATTTCTGCACAATCGTGCAAGCGTGCGCAGAATTCTCGTTTAAGGCAACAAAATCGTATAAAAAAGCACCACAGACAGGAAAAATTTTCTAAAAAAATAAGATGATTTCCTGACGCGTTCCGCTACAATCTGCGGTCCAATAATCAGGCTCTGCAACTGTTTCCAGCCAGACTTCGCCAAAGAGCCTGAACCTGATTTAGCAGTTTACACAGGAGATAAAACGAAATGGCGGCAGCTGTTTTTAATTTATCTGATATTAATAACCTGATGCGGGAGCTTCAGGGCGACGTGGTACTTTACCCCACCATTGAACACATATTTATGGAAAGCCTGTATCCGGATGGCATTATTCTGGATGCTCATGGTCGAACCAAAGCACAGGCGGAAGCCGCTGAAGAAAAGTTTTGGCCAGATTCCAGCCGCATTATCAGCAGCAAAATCCCCAGAGCGTTGCTCATGAAAAATGACAAAGGCTTGTACATTTGCAATAACCTGAAGGACGAACTGACCCCTTTCAGACGCGGTGCTATTGCCTTTGCGAAAGGCTGCAATCCAATATCTGATGACAACTGGGCTAAATACACCCGCCAAATTGCACCGGGTGAAGTGATTCAGATGGTGCCGATTGCGGATGTTGTAGCCGCTATCCGCGCAAAATCTGACACCCTGGTGGTTGAAATTGGTCAACCCAGTCAATCAGCAGCATAATCAAATGCCGGCAGTGTGAACAGCACGGCCGGCATTTAAGCTGATTTCACATTTAATGCCCTTTTTCCGCTTCCCCAAAAAACGCAATCAGGCTCACCGCAAATCTGCTCTCAGGTGGCAGAGTCATGAGGTTCAGATCACCCGCAAAACCATGAAGTCCATCCGGCTCCGGGTAAGAGATACCGGCGAGTTGGCACTGAGTTGCCCACATGGCATCACAGATCACGAGATTATTCGCTTTCTCGATGCCAGATCCGGATGGGTAGAGCAACAGCTGCAGCGTGTAATGGCAGCTAATCACAGCAAGGCAGAACAAAACAACGCCAGACAAGTCAGCCTGTGGGGTAAAGCCTTTTGTATCGAGGTGCGCCCGGCAATCAAAACGCCATTTGAAATTGACCAGCAAAACGCGACTATCTTTATCAGAACCCCAATTCAGCATCAGCAAGAAATTGCGCTATTGCACCAGAAAATCTGGCGCGGGGCGTTACAGAAGTATATGGAACAAGCATTGCCACTTTGGCAAGATAAGATGGGTGTCCATACAAAGTTTAGTGGTATCAGAAACATGAAAACCAAATGGGGCAGTTGCAACGTTACCCGGCACCGCATCTGGCTCAATGTGCAACTGGCTCAGTACCCGCGAAGCTGTGCTGAAATGGTTCTGGTGCATGAACTGGTGCATTTACTGGAAGCATCCCACAACAAACGCTTTTATCAGTTGATGGATCACTTCCTGCCTGACTGGCGCAATGCCGATCAGATACTGAAAACTCAGGTGATGTCAGTTTAGTGCTCTGGCCTCTTGAGGTACAACGCCACAGCAAATAAGAGCTCAAGTCCTCCCCCGATAAAGGCGGCAGCAAAAAACGGCCATTGCAAAATGGCAGCTAAAAACCCTGACGCCATTAGCAAACCACCTAACAGCCAATACAGGGTTAAACCGTATAAGGTCTGAAACATTAAATATCTGGCCCCTATGGCTACCAGCATAACGGGAAAGAACAGATGCGGATTGTACTGTGCCGCGACAAAAGCAACGAACAAGCCCCCAAATAACACGCCTAAACTCTCTATTGCCAATGTGCCCAGTTTGTTCTGCGCTGAATGTTTACCCGTTGCTCCTAAAAGTTTGGCTAACGCAACAGAAAGGGGAAAAATAAACAGACCTCCCAGAAACAGGGCCAACATGCTGCTGTGGGCGTTGCTATAAATACCCACGCTTCCCGCCAGACACCATATCAATCCGGAAACCAGCACGCCGGTTGCTCCGTTTACGTAAACGACACGCATTTCTGCCTGTGACTCTACCAATTCCATTTCCAGCCCCCTGATCATTGAAGTGCAGATAACCGGCCTGCCACTCAGACCCTGATATTTATCGACACTAAAATCTATCATGTTGTGAAGCAGCCCACATTATTGTTCTGATAGAAAACTTTCCATTGCCGATAAACAAAACACATGGGTATTATGACAAATACATTCTTATTTGTTTCGATAACAGGTCGTATTACAGCAGACGCCGGCCACTTTAAACTTCATGCGATTAATGTTCGGGTTTAAAAGTCGGTTTTAAGTGTTTCAGGCAAAATCCCGGATTTACGCCATACTTATAAAAAATTTCTGCTATCGGCTCGTGTGCTTTGTACCTGACGGTGGCACTTAACCTTATAAACTGGTTATGGGTAACAACAAGTGTCAGATTTAAATAATCAATATGATGTGAAAGACGTGGAATTTCTGGATAACTTTTTAACACACTGCACGATTAAAGAATATCGCCGCCATGCGGTGATTGTCAGACAAGGTGAACACACCCAAAAACTGTACTTTTTATTAAAAGGCTCAGTGTCGGTTACCCGTCAGCACGAAGGCGATAAAGATATTGTGTTAGCCTATCTCAATCAGGGCTCGTTTTTCGGTGAAATGGGGCTGTTTGACGAAAAATCTGAGCGCAGTGCTACCATTCGCACCCGTACAGTTTGCCAGGTTGCCGAAATCGCCTACGACAAATTCGAGATTCTGGCGCGCAGCCGTCCCGACATTTTAATGGCAATTTCCAAACAATTAACCGCACGTTTGCGTAAAACGTCTAAAAAAGTAACAGATCTGGCCTTTCTCGATGTTACCGGACGCGTTGCGGGTTGCTTACTGGATCTGATCAATCAACCCGATGCCATTACACACCCGGATGGCATAATGCTGAAAATCACCCGCCAGGAGTTGAGTCGTCATGTAGGCTGTACCCGGGAAATGGTGGGCAAGGTTTTAAAAAGCCTTGAAGATCAGGGATTAGTGGCCTTTGAAGGTCACAGTATTGTGGTTTTACAATAAATTTAAAAGGGGTTGTAGAAATCTACCAGGCTTGTTCGTCAGGGTATTGAAAACTCATAAAACTGGAGATACTTCATGAGCAATAACCTGACTTCTAACCACTTTTCCTGGTCTGAATTAATGACCTCAGCCCCAAAACAGGCGGTTGAGTTTTACGGACAATTATTTGGCTGGCAATTTGAAACCATGGATATGCAGGGGCAGGACTATTTCGTCGCCCTGTGCGACAAGGAAAAAATAGCCGGAATCATGGCTTGTCCAACGCCGGAACAACCACCTTGCTGGGGCCAATATGTTACCGTCTCAGACATTCAGGCCACCGCCGACAAAGTCCAATCACTCAATGGCACATTGTTAACGCCGCCAACTGCAATTGACGGTGTGGGATACTTTATTGTGTTTCAGGATCCCCAGGGTGCCCTGCTATCTGCTATACAATATGAACCTCAATCCGGAGCCTGAACCAATGAAATACCTTTTAATGATTTACGCTAACGAAGCCTGGGAGCAACAGCAAGGCGAAAGCTGGGATGACGCACTGGTGGCAAGATACAACCAGGTGGTGGAACAACTACAGCAGCAAAACGTCTTCCTGGATGGAAAAAGACTGACGCCGACTGAGACAGCCACCACAGTGAAGGTGCGCGAAGGTCAGACATTGGTATCAGATGGCCCCTTTGCGGAAACCAAAGAACAGTTGGGCGGGTTTTTCCTGGTGGAGTGCCGGGATTTGGATCAGGCGACAGAAGTTGCGGCCATGATCCCCAGTGCCGAATATGGCAGCATTGAAATCCGCCCATTGTGGTATCAGGAATAGCGTGTCAGTCACCCTGCTGGAAAGCACGTACCGCCAGTATTCGCAACCGATGCTGGCGTATTTATTGCGCCTCACCGAAGATTTAGATCAGGCTCAGGAAATTTGGCACGAAACCTTTCTGCTGGCATTGCAACAATGGCCTCAAAAGCCCCCTGAAAATCCACCAGCCTGGTTAAAAATCACCGCTAAAAATAAATTCATAGACAAATATCGCCATCACCAAATGACCCGGGAAAAAGTCCAACAGTTGGTTTCTGAACAACAGGAAGCCACTGACGAACTGACAGATACACAATTTGGTGATGAGCAACTAAAGCTGATCTTTACCTGTTGTCATCCGGCACTGGAATTCGACAAACAAGTGGCATTGACCCTGAACACGGTAGCCGGATTAACCACCGCGGAAGTGGCACAAGCATTACTGTTGTCACAAAAGACACTGGAACAACGTCTCACCCGAACCAAACGCAAGATAAAGCAGGCGGCAATCCCCTTTGTGATCCCTGAGCCAAAGCATCTGCCGGGAAGACTTAACGCGGTATTAAAAACCCTCTACCTGATGTTCAACAGCGGCGCAAATCAAAGAGAAGATACACTGGAATTGCAAAAAAATGCCTGTTTTTTGGTGCGGCGATTGTCCCGGTTAATCCCACAGCAGGCTGAAACAGAAGGTATGTTAGCCCTGATGTTATTCCATCAGGCTCGACAACCAGCTAGATTTGATGCAAGCGGAGAAATTATCCCGCTGTCAGAACAAAACCGGGCGTTATGGCACCCGGATTACATCACAGAGGCCCATGAAATACTGAAGACAGCCATGCAAAGACAAGCTTTAGGGGTTTATCAAATTCAGGCTGCAATTCAGGGAGTGCACTGTCATACAAAGCAATGGTCAGATACCGACTGGGCTGAAATAGAAGCTCTGTACAGAGTGCATTTGAACCTTGATACGTCACCCGTTGTAGAGTTAAATGCCATCTATGCAATGAGTATGTCTCGTGGTCCTGAGTGTGCGATAGCACAACTTAATCAATTGGAAGCTTCTGCAGCGCTGGCACAATACGCGCCATTTTATGCCGTTAAAGCAGATATTTCCCTGCGATTGAAAAATATACCGGCCGCGATAGAAAATTTTACTCTGGCAGAAATGTTCAGCAGCTCGAGTCATGAAAAGAATCACTTTGCCAGGCAAGCAGAGACTTTGCGACAGGCCTGACAGAATAAAATAAATACGCCTTCCTGAAGTTGGCATACACCATGCTTTCAATAATACTGAACTTTAAGAGCTGTCAAAAATATCTTGTTATAGGTGAATATTTGCTGGCAGATAATCGTTAAAGTTGGAAACAGATAAAGCCGATAACCTGTGTATACCGACCGGATAAATTGGGTTATGGGCGAGCACGCCCGGAAATAACAAGGTCAATTTCCGCGCGAGTCGACGTAAGGTAATTCAGGAGGCTGTATGTCTTGTTTAACCAGAAGTATGCAGAAACAGTTAGGCAAATACATTAAACGCAATGCACAATCAGATTGGCTGCAAAAACCAGACAAAGTCCATACAGAACTGGTAAACAAAGGGGTTTGCCCCTCAGATGTGACAGTAGATCAGTTAGCCATCATTATTAAAGATGTGCAAACCGGCTGACCTGCATGAAGCGCGTCATTTACAACTGGCGCAGCTGATTTTGCAGTAACAGATTGCCTGAATGTAACATTCAATCTGAGAAACATATTTTGTTTTTGTCTAAATCACGGACATAAGCGGAAAAGCGAGGCCCTCTCTGATTTGGTTGGCCTTCGCAGGTACCTCCCAGGTTAATAGCCTTGTTGTACAGCTTTACAACCTGATCCCCCGTTCCCACATTGAAGCCCAACATAGTCCCATTGCCATTTGTTGCTGGTTGTTCGTTAAATGGCAGCGCAACAGCAAATGCAAAATCCTCTCCCAACCAGTAGGTCATCCTGTCAGAAGCCTTCAGCTTTTGTAAATTTTCACTCTCAAACAGCACATCGTAAAACCTGGTAGCAGCATCCATATTGTTTGTGCCCACAACAAAATAATTCATTTTCATCGTCTGATATCCCCGGAAATACAAAAACCACACCCTAACGCCCCCCACTACCAATATCTGTCAGCAGTCCCTAACATGACACCCATCAAAATTACCTGGACAAAATTAAGAGCGAATTAAGTAGACAGCCATCAAAACTGTACTTAGGTACAGTTTTCAAACTCACTGATTTGTGCAAAATAGAAGTAATTCTTATCAGACTCAGGAGGAGTTCAGATGCCAAAAGCCAGGAAGGCACAAATCAGCCTTGAAGATACCCCCTATTACCATTGTGTTTCCCGCTGTGTGCGCAGGGCCTATTTGTGTGGTCAGGACAAACTCACCGGCATCAGCTATGAACACCGCCGTCAGTGGGTTCAGGACCGGATTCATTTTTTATCTCAGATATTCGCCATTGATGTCTGTGCCTATGCCGTGATGAGCAACCACACGCACCTTGTTTTACACATCCATAAAGCTTTGTCAGACAGCTGGGATACTGAAGAAGTGATTCACCGCTGGCACCGGTTACACAAAGGTACATTGCTGAGTCACCAGTTCCTGAATCCTGTGCAGCGACAACACATGCATGAACCTCAAATGGCTACCCTTGCGGAAACTGTTGAAGTCTGGCGACAACGACTCACCGATATCAGCTGGTTTATGCGCTCATTAAACGAATACATTGCCAGAGAGGCCAACAGGGAAGATGAGTGTACCGGCAGGTTCTGGGAGGGACGTTTTAAATCCCAGGCGTTACTGGATGAAGCGGCACTTGCTGCCTGCATGGCGTATGTGGATTTAAACCCAATCAGGGCCGGCATTGCCAAAACGCCGGAACAATCTGACCACACCAGTATTCAGTATCGCATCAATGCTGCCAGAGCAGGTAAAACACCGCGATATCTGACACCTTTTGTCGGAAGTCACAACGATGACAGGCCCCACGGCCTGCCTTTTCAATTAGCCGATTACCTGGCACTGGTGGATATCACCGGCAGAGCAATCGTGCCGGATAAAAAAGGGGCAATTGACGGCTCTGTACCCGCGATGCTGCAGCGCATCAACATTACACCGATGCAGTGGCAGGAGCTTACCACCCAGTTTGAGGATTGTTTTCACCACGCCGCGGGCAGTGAGTCTTATCTTGAGGCCTACCGGCATCGACACAAACTAAAACGGCTCAGAGATAAAAACAGCGCGATACGGTTGTTTGGATAACATCCCCCACTCCTTACGCAAATTAAGCTCGATTACTGTCAAGGTAAGGTCTGCCCGTACATGCAGACGCAACAAATGGTTGCTGTTGCACGCGAAATTCAAAAAACTGCCCGCAAAAAACTAAGAAACACCCGCAAAACTGCTGATCACGCCTTGTTCATTGACAAATCTTGTCCATTAACAGGAAGTTGGACCTGGAATTTAACATGGCTGTCTTGATAAAAACTCTGATAAAAATCAATGCTGTAGTTTAAACAATAATTCCGCCAGATCGGGTTGCCACTGAAACGTCTTTAATTTCACCCGGTTGTTTAGCACTACGACATTTTCTTCCTGCAATAGTCCGGTTTGAAGCAAGGCGTGTTCGCTACCCGGTGGAAATGCGATCCGGCCATCTGAACGTAACACACGATACCAGGGTACCTGCAGCGCTTTGGGCGCGTATCCCAACGCTTTACCCACCATACGGGCTCGTCCCGGCAGACCGGACAAATCCGCAATTTGTCCATAACTTGCCACCTTTCCCGACGGAATTTGTAATGTGGTTTGCCAGATTCTCGCGTAAGATGGGTGTCCTGTATCTTTTGTATTTTGATTGTTTTCCTGCACGCTTAAAGACTCCTCGTATGGCCAGACGTTATTGTTCAAATTGCCTTTTTCCGGAAAAAACCTGCATATGTGCCCTGGTAGCGCAATTTCAGACGATTTCTTATTCGGGGGCCATACATGTTCTGCAGCATCCGGATGAAATTCAGCATAGCAAAAACACCTTGCGCCTGGTAAAACAATTGCTGCCTTCAGTACAGATCTGGTGCGGTGAGGCCGCGACTGACTTTGCCGCTTTAACACAACTCACTGAAAAACAGCCTCACCAATGGGGCTGCTTTTTCCCCACGGCAAATAGCCACCCGCAATCAGGTGCGCAGCCTGATTTGCCATCGTGCAATTTGATCTACATTGATGCCACCTGGCGCAAGGCCAGAAAAATCTGGCATTTAAATCCCTGGTTATGGGACATCCCCTGTTACAGGCTGACCGAAGCGCCAGTTGGTCAATACCGTATCAGGAAAAATCACGCTCCAGGGCAACTATCAACCTTAGAAGCCATTGCCTATAGTCTGGAAAACGTCATCAACACCCAGGATTTATTAACCTTATTTGAGCAATTTCAGCAACGCACTGAATCCTTTTCTGCAACCGGACCGGATAACCCCTCTTTACAAGAGTAATTTTTTACCGTAAACCTGAGCCATCAGCGAAAAGTACTCAAATTACGTCAGGCGGATTTTTAAAATTTCTCTATACTAGAGTTGGCGTATTTATCATCTCGTTAAAGGACTGAGCTTTTTACCACTATGAAAAGTCGGATTGTTAAAGGATTAATCACTTTCTGGATACTGGCGGTCAGCCACTGCTGGCAGCTGACCAATGCAGAAACGAGCAGATTAGAACTCACAGAAGCTGCCCACTTTGTTCCCGTCGCGCAAAATCAACAGCTGTACAGCAAATCAGCCCCCCCTCCCGCAGCCGCATCAGAGCTATCCCAGTGGTTGGCACAATTAACTCCCATCGGACAGGATTCCGACTCTCAGGGTCAACTGGTGGTTGTCAGCAAACTGCTTAACACCACGCAACAAACGCGTTGGTTCGTGAACCCCATCAGCCCCATTGCTGAAACTGTACACCTGTACTTTTATGAAGATCAGGCACAACAGTCAGGAACAAGCGGATTGCATCACATGGGCGATATCAATCTGCAACAAGGCAATTACATAGACATTCCCACCGGTGTCACCGGTACCCTGTTGCTGATTTTCGAAAGCCAGTTCACCCTGGTGGCACCTAAAATAAAACTCATCGCCGAACATGCAGTTAATGACCAGGTAAACAGCAAATCCATTTTGATGTTGTTAGCGCTTGGTATGTTGTTGGCCCTGAGTATCTACAACGTATTTTTATTTTACGCCAGTAAAGAACTGACCTATTTGTATTTCACATTTTGCTCGGCCTTTTTGGCGTTTGGCTGGGCCAATATCATCGGCCTATTAAAGCTGTTTTTTAATCCATTGCCGGACCTGTTTTTAATTCCACCGTTTTTATTGAGCGCCGCTTTTTCTATTTTATTTACCCGCGCCTTCCTCAATCTCAAAACCATATCCGGGCTATTGGACAGCGTCTTAATGGCTTCCTTCTGGATATGCATTGTGGTGACCCCCATCACCGCCTTTTTGCCTCTGATAGGCATTTTTGTCGCATACGCCTCAGTTTCACTGGTGATTGTAACCAGCCTGATTGCCGGTGCTATCGCCTGGCGTCGACAGTATAAGCCAGCCCGCTTTTTTATTTTTGCTTACTCGGCGTTTGCCCTGCAATCCATTCTCTGGAGCGCAGCATTTCTGCATCCGGCCATCGATACCTCCGTCAGTATTATTTTTATCGGTCTGCTATCCAGCACCACCGGCTGTATTCTGCTGTCTTTATCACTTGCCGCTAAGGTCAGTCTGATCACCATGGAAAACCGGCAGTTTGCCAACAACCTGGAACAAAAAGTTTATGAACGCACCGAAGCCCTGGCTGAAGCCAATGTTGCTTTAGAACACCTGATCAGCGAACTTCAGGAAGCCAGTAGTGCCAAAAGCCACTTTCTGGCCAATATGAGCCACGAGATACGAACGCCACTAACAGCGATTATTGGTTATGCAGACGGGATATTGGAAGGCGATATCAATCGCGAAGAACAGGATCGGGTGTTACGCGTCATTTCCCAGAACGGAAACCACCTGCTGCACATTATCAGCGACATCCTGGATATCAGTAAAATCGAAGCCGATAAGCTGGAATACGAAATGTTGCCCTGTTCTATCGTGGAAGTGCTGAGTCAGGTGGAATCGGTGATAGCTCACCGGGCCAGAGACAAGGGCCTGGGGTTCAGTTTAAATTATCATTTTCCTATCCCATCTGAGGTCACCACCGATCCCTATCGCTTTAAACAGATCCTGTTGAACCTGACCAATAATGCGGTGAAATTTACCGAACAAGGCCAGGTGGATATTGATATCAATTTTACCGACCCTGAACTGGTAGTGACCGTCAAAGATACCGGTATTGGCATGTCGCAGGAAAAACTCAATGCCATCTTTGATCCCTTCGAGCAGGGCGGCGCATCAGTGTCCCGACAATTCGGCGGCACGGGATTGGGCCTGAGTATTTCCCGGCGTCTCGCCATAGGCCTGGGTGGAGACATTTCTGCGCACAGTTCGCCGCAGCTTGGCGCCTGCTTTGAAGTGCGCATCAAGGCTTGCCCGACTCCCCAATCAACTATGTTACACTCTGTATCCGAATTTATGGAAAGCCGTAATGATGCTACGGAACCATCTGCAGAAATGCCCGACTTCTCCGGCAACAAAATTCTCCTGGTAGACGACCACCCAAATAACCGGGATCTGATAAAAATCATTCTCAAACGTATGAATGTTGAAGTCTCAGAAGCCGAGGATGGTGACTCTGCATTACAGATGGTATTTGAAAACGAATACGATTTGATACTTATGGATATACAGATGCCCAGAATGCGGGGAGATGAAGCCACTGAAACCTTGCGCAAGTACGGCTATACTTTACCTGTAATCGCGTTGACCGCAAACAATATGAAACATGAGATCGAGGAGTACATGCGCAAAGGCTTCACCGGTCATTTAGCCAAGCCCATTGTGAGACAGGACTTCATCGCCACACTCACTAAACACCTGAGATCTCAGGGGAGTACCGACAGTTTGTTTAGCAATGATGAGATGTTGCCTTTGGTGATCGACTATCACCGTGACCTGATCAAACAACTGGATAGTTTTGAACATCACTGGGCACAACAAGAACTACAGGAAGCAGGTGAAATAGCCCACCGTATCAAAGGTGCCGCCGGATCCTTTGGGTTTGCTCTGGTGGGCCAAAAGTTTGCCGATATAGAACAGTTGCTGAAAGCCGGTGAACAGGAAAAGCTCAACGCGGTAGTGCCACCGTCGCTCAAACTGGCCCGACTCTGTTGTGAGTTACCGGGTATTGAGATACCCCAGGCAGTAGCGCGTCATGATATGGACGTGGAACTGTTACTCACAGAATTGCAGGCTTTTGTTTTGCGAATAGACGACGAAATTGCCCAACTCTGGGCATGTCTGACACGGGGCGAATTCAATATTGCCAAACTTTACCTGAACAGAATTACCCCCAGAGCCAAAAAGTTCGCCTGGCAACCGTTGTGGCAATTAGCCACCGAGATGGAAGCGACAATACAAGCTGGTCAATCCGACGTTAGCCAGGTCCAGGCGTGGCAATCCCAATTCGAAACCCTGATTGATTCTGTCAAAAATCGATTTGTTGAAGCTGAATTTTAGCGCCTGCTGAACTTTCAACAAAGAAATCGGGGAATTGTGATTTTTTGGGCTATGCTTTGAACCATATAGCAAGTTGATTTGGAGCGGCCAGTTGCGTACGGTACTTTTTTGCACTGTCATACTGATATCCATGGCACTATTGTGCGCCAGCCTTGCCGCGCAAAACAGCAAAGCAGAGCAAAACAACACTAACAGCCACCAAATCACACTAAAACTCTGCTACGAAGAGCAAGAGTTAGCCCCCTACTTTTTAGGCACAGGCCCGGCCCCCCCAAAAGAAAATCCGGGCATTTTTGTGGAACTGATGAAAATTATGGAATCCAGAATTCCCGGTCTGACGATTGAGTTTCACCGGGTTCCCTGGAAACGTTGTCTCAATGAACTCAAACACAATCAGTCTGATGTGCTGATTGCCGGATTCAGACCCGCCAGAGACAATATCGGACTGTACCCAAAATTCAATGGCATGCCCGACAGCAAGCAAGCGTTGCTCACCTCACAATACTGTTTGTTCACCCACGCCGACAGTCAATTCAGCTGGAACGGCCAGGAGTTTAAATACATACCAGACAAACCCATCAGTGTGCCTCAGGGCTACAGTATTGTGGAATTTCTGGAGCGCCATGATGTGCCTCTGGTATTAACCAATTCTTCGCATTCCGCGATGGAATTATTAGCCAAATCAGTGACCGCCGGCGCTGTCACTTATTGTGAGTCTGGGGGCAGCTTTTTGTGGCAAAATGCCGGGCGCTCAATGAACATTATTGCCCATTCACCGGTACTGGTCACAAAACACGGATATCTGGTGTTCAGCAAAGCATTTGCCCATACACATCCGGAACTGGTCAATACTATCTGGCAAACAGCCAGCCAGATTCGGCAGCAGCATTTCAGTGAATTACTGGGAAAATACGAGGCCTTAAAAAGCCAATAACGCCTGTTCTCGGCCCTACAGGATCACGCCCTGGGTTTTCAATATTTGCAGTTCCGTCTCGTCCATTCCCAGTAACTCAGCAAATACCTGATGATTGTGGCTACCGACTTTATCTCCCGGCCAGTCGGTTTTTCCCGGAGTATTGGTCAGCCTGGGTAAGATTGCCGGAACTTTTAGCGGTTTACCGTCGATTTCAACGGATTCAAACAATGCTCGGGCATTAAAGTGAGGGTCTTCCATCATGTCTTTGGCATTGTAGATGGGGCCGGCCGGTACCCGGTATTCAGCCAACACATTCAGCACACTTTCCGCACTTTGTCCGGCGCACCAGTGTTTTAACACAGCGTCAATTTCAGCTTCGTGCACCACCCGGCCACTGTTGTTTGCTAAGCGCGGATCGTCTGCTAAATCTTCCCGATGCGCCGCCTGCATTAACCGTTTGAAAATGGAGTCGCCGTTACCGCCTATCACCACATATTTGCCGTCTTTACAACAATAGGTATTGGTGGGTACGATGCCGGTAACCGTTGTTCCGGATGCCTCTCGCACTACCCCGGCCCCAGAATATTCGGGGATCACGGCTTCCAGTAAATTAAACATGGATTCATACAACGCCACGTCTACCACCTGTCCCTGATGCTGCTCGTCTTTTTGGCGCTGAATCAGGGCTAAAGCGATACCCAAAGCCGCATGAATACCTGAAATCGTATCGCCGAGACTCAGATTAGGTCGCACCGGCACATCGCCCGGATAACCGTTCAGATGCCTGAAACCGCTTATACCCTCACAAACAGAGGCAAATCCGGGCTTTTGCGAATAGGGCCCGGTTTGACCAAACCCGGAAATGCGCGCATACACCAGTCCGGGATTGAGTGCCTTTATTTGTTCCGGACCCAGGCCCCAATTCTCCATGACACCGGGACGAAAGTTTTCAATCAGTACATCGGCTTTTGCCAGTAACTTTTTGGCCACGTCACGCCCGGCCTGTTGTTTCAGATCCAGGGTAACGGATTTTTTATTACGACCAATGCTACGCCACCACAATGAAGTGCCGTCCTGAACTTCTCGCCAGCCGCGAATGGGATCACCGCCCGGCGGTTCGACTTTGATCACTTCGGCGCCGAAATAACCCAAAATACAACCGGCAAAAGGTCCTGCCAACAATTGTCCAAATTCGATAACTCTGATGCCATCAAGCGGTCTGCCGGGATTGGCTTGTGATCCGTTTTTCATTGATATTTTCCTGAATAAAGCGCCAGCTTTTAAAAAATACTACAGTGAAACCGCAGGAGAAAGTCTGGCATAGCGCAACAGCGCAAGACTGATCAATGCCACTGTGGTAAAACAAATCACAACCGGATAGGCCGTTGCGTTGTATAGTTGGCCCACCAGCACGGCCACCGTCACTGACATCAGGCTGGACAACGACCCCACCACCGAATTGCCGATGCCCGCCATTCCGCCCAGCCACTCCATAGACATGGCATTGATATTGCCGAAGATAAAACCCATAAAAAACAGGATAAACATAAAACAACTCAGAAATAACCACATCGGCGGCACCCCAAAATTAAACCAGGTACCCAGCAAAAGCAACAGCCCCACAGCCGTCATGCCCAACAGCGCCCACACCGAAACCCGGTGCATTCCGTAACGCACTACAATACGACTATTGATAAATGCTGAGGCCCCGACACCAGCGGCCAGCAACGCAAAATACAGAGGAAATTCATCCACCACCTGATAAAAGTCACTGAACATCGCTTGCGAGGTACTCAGATACACTAACATTGCCCCAAATGTCAGGCCGGTGACTGAGCAATACGCCATCACTCGTCGGTGCCCCAGAATCAATTTGAGACAGTGGAACAAGTTGCTGAACGACAAGGGAATGCGTCTTTCAGGTAACAAGGTTTCTGGCTGACGCAATAAAAACCAGCTGAGTACCAACACGGAAAATATCAAAAAGGCAACAAATATGGCGCGCCAGCCAAACTGTAGCATGATCACCTGGCCCAACAACGGCGCCATCATAGGCACCAGTATAAATATCACCATGATCACTGACATGATCTGCGCCATTTGCTCACCGCGGTACAAATCTCTGATCAATGCTCTTGCCCCAATCCGACTACCGGAAATGCCAAAGCCCTGTAAGACCCTGCCCAGCAATAAGAGGGTTAAGCTTTGCGAGAAAATGGCGATTAAAGTCCCCACAAGATAACAGGCAACGCCGGCCACAACCGTCTTGCGCCGCCCGTAAGCATCGGAAAATGCACCAAACAACATTTCCCCGAAGACTGAGCCCAGGATAAACATGCTGATCACCAGTTGCGTATCGTTGCTGTCAGTGATCAGCAAATCCCGGGCAATCAGAGGCAACGCCGGTAACATGGCGTCAATAGTTAGTGCCGTCAACGACATAAGCAGGGCAAACAGAGCTATAAACTCTGTTTTCCCCATCGGTGTATCTTTCAAGGTGTTTTTCTCAGCGAGATATTGTTCAGTCAGCTAAGTGCCGGGCGTGGAACAACATGTGTTTTTCAATAAAGGTAGCAATGAAATAATAGCTATGGTCGTAGGATTTATGAGCGTGATACTCTACCGCTACGTCCTTTTCTTCCGCCACCTGCCATAGATTTTCCGGTTTGAGTTGTTCCTGCAAAAACTCATCATCGAGCCCCTGCTCAATCAAAATTGGTAGGTGGCATTCGATGTTCCCCAGTAAATAGGTCGCATCATATTCGCACCAGTCACCAGGGTCTTCTCCCAGATAACCGGTAAAGGCTTTAATACCCCAGGGACAATCCATCGGATTTGCAATAGGGCTAAAGGCCGAAATACTTTTAAACTGATGCTGATTGCGCAGCCCAATGACCAGTGCCCCATGCCCGCCCATTGAATGACCCATGATACTTTGCTGGCCATTGCTCGGAAACTGACTGTGGATCAGTTCCGGCAATTCTTTTGCAATGTAATCATACATCTTGTAATGGGTGTCCCAGGGAGGCTGAGTGGCATTGACATAAAACCCCGCCCCCTTACCAAAATCGTAATAATCCACATCCGGTACAGACTCGCCCCGTGGCGAGGTATCCGGGGCCACCAGAATCACGCCCAATTCCGCAGCAACCCGCTGGGCTCCGGCTTTTTGCATAAAATTTTCTTCGTTGCAGGTCAGCCCCGACAACCAGAAAATCACCGGACATTTGGCCCCTTTCAGCGCCTGTGGGGGCTGGTAGATGGCAAAGCGCATCTTGCAGTGAGTCGAGACGGCAACGTGTTCATAACGGGCTAATTGCCCTCCAAAAACACGGGTATTCGATAGCTGTTTCATGCGCAAAACCTCCTCTGAACCTGGTTAAATTAAAAGTGAATAACAGAACGGATACTCTTGCCTTCGTGCATCAGGTCAAAAGCGTCGTTGATCTCATCCAGTGGCAAGGTGTGAGTGATAAACTCCTGAAGTGGAATATCACCTGCCAGATACTGCTCTACGATGCCTGGTAATTCAGAGCGGCCTTTGACACCACCAAACGCCGTGCCACGCCAGACTCTTCCGGTGACCAGCTGGAAAGGCCGTGTGGAAATCTCCTGACCGGCACCAGCCACACCAATAATAACGGATTCACCCCAGCCTTTGTGGCAGCATTCCAGGGCGCTGCGCATCACGTCAACATTCCCGATACATTCAAATGAAAAGTCCACGCCACCATCGGTTAACTCGACAATAACTTCCTGAATAGGTTTATCGTAATTTTTCGGATTGACACACTCCGTGGCCCCTAACTTTTTGGCCAGCTCAAACTTGGACTCATTGATGTCGATGGCAATTATGCGGCTGGCCCTGGCCATAGCCGCGCCAATTACCGCGGATAATCCGATGCCGCCCAGACCAAATATCGCTACCGTGTCGCCGGCTTTAACCTTCGCGGTATTGAGTACCGCACCCATGCCGGTTGTAACACCACATCCCAGCAAACACACTTCCTCCAACGGAGCGGCTTTATTGACTTTTGCCAGTGAAATTTCAGGTAAAACGGTGTACTCAGAAAACGTAGAGCAGCCCATGTAGTGATATATGGGTTGGCCATTTATAGAAAATCGCGTGGTACCGTCGGGCATCAATCCTTGTCCCTGGGTGACCCGGATCTTCTGGCACAGGTTAGTTTTACCGGATAAACAGAACTTACACTCGCCACATTCCGGGGTATACAATGGGATCACGTGATCTCCCGGCACCAGGCCGGTAACACCTTCGCCCACCTGTTCCACAATACCACCTCCTTCGTGACCTAAAATGGCCGGGAAGATCCCCTCAGGATCGTCACCCGACAAGGTAAAAGCATCAGTGTGACACACGCCACTGGCGACAATGCGAATGAGCACTTCACCCGCCTGTGGCGGCATAACATCAACTTCTTCAATTTTCAAAGGCTCACCTGGTCCCCAGGCAACGGCGGCGCGAGATTTGATAGTTTGTACTGTCATGCTTGTTCCTTTTTTATAATGTGATGCGATACGTGGCCTTCATAGTAGCTGAAGACCGTGTCGATACGATGAACATCGAATGTTTGCTCTGGTCATTGCTAAAGCACACCAGAGCTACAGGTAAAAATAGATTTATACCGATTAGTAGTAAATAAGGAGTCTATCAGATCAGTAGCCACAAAAGATAAAAAATTGCGAAACCGGTTAAACAAAACAAACAGCATTTTGTAAACAAATAATACCCCGGGCTGACCCGACAATCTTCCGGCACATGTCCCAGATTCAGCGCCTTCATATTCAGCCAGGCAAACCAGGGGGCAGCCAAAAAAGACACCGTAGTAGCAAAATCCACCAGCGACTTAAGTTGACCGGAAAACAACAGGATGATCCCCAGGCCACCAGCCGCAATCACCGGTATGGACAGATGATAGCTAAGCTGGTGTTGCTCATCACTGAGATGCAGTTGTTTCTCTGCAATACGGGTAATCACCTGACTAAAACCATCGGCAACCGCAATACAGGTGGAAAACATTGCGATAAAAATCAGAATTGCCACCACCGGACGACTCCAGTCACCCAGCACCTGGGTAAAGATGTCGATCAGTTGCGCCGAAAAGCCGATGGCACTGTTGCTAAGCTCGATACCTCTGCCATATAAAATCTGGGCTCCCAAAGACAAAAACAACAGCGCCAGTAAACAGCAAAATAGATAGCCCATATTAAAGTCTAACAACCGATTTTTCAGTCTCTGCAAGCTTGCCACCTGGGTGCCTTGCTGTGATTCGGGGTTTTGCTGTTCCAGTTTTTGTTGTTCAACCACCCAAAATGAATGCCACACCGACACCTCAATCGCCGTAGGCATCCAGCCCACCAGAGCCACCATAAAGGCAATGCTGGCGGCATCCAATAACGGCGCCGCAACCGGTGCTCCGGCAGGTAAAGGCGGCATATCGGTAAATACCGTGGCGATCAGAGTGATAACGCACAACACCATAAACACCAGCATCATGATTTTCATCAGTTTATTTAACAGCGCGTAGCCACCGGTGATCAGCAATATCATGCTGGCAAACAACACCAGTGCTGACCACATCCCGATGCTCCAGCCAAAGGGCAGAATATTAGCGATGACCCCTGCAGCCACGATGGTAACGGCCGCCTGAATAATAAACATGGTACTGAAGGTGATCAGTACTACCGGGATATAAAACCTGCGGCCCATTCGGTGATAGGCATCCAACAGGTTTTCTCCGGTGGCCGCTGCGTATCGTGGCCCTGCCTGGAAAAATGGCAGTTTTACCAGATGTGCCAGGATGATCAGCCCCACCAGCCAGTAACCAAAGTCAGCACCGGCCCGGGTTGACTGAACCACGTGAGACACGCCAATACTGGTGGCGGCAAATACCAGGCCCGGGCCCAGTAACATAAACAGGTTGCGCATCGTCATTGTTGTAATTTCTGCTAAGCGTTTTTTGGGATTCTGTCACATTATACCGTTCCCATTAAATAATTAATGCGTTCGGTATCGCCACCTACCTGCCTCAGATGCGATAGTCCGTGGACATTTCCACGCCGTTAGGGGAGAATCTGGCGATCAAAATCGTTTAAGTTATGCCATGTCTGCCAGTAATAAGCCGCTCAATTTAAAAGAAGTCTCCCGATTATTAGGGGTCTCCACCGCAACGGTATCTAATGCCTTTAACCGCCCTGACCAACTGTCAGAAGCATTGCGACAGCGGATCCTCAAAGAAAGTGCGGAATTAGGCTACCATGGCCCTAACCTCGCAGCTCGCTCGTTGCGCAAAGGCAAATCCGATGTGGTCGCCGTGGTACTGGCAGATACCCTGAGTTACTCCTTTTCCGATCCGGTGGCCAGCCAGTTTTTACAGGGCGTCTCCGAAGTGTTGTCGCACAAGAAAAAACAACTGTTGTTGTTGTCCAGCAGACTGGCCTCTAAAGAACAAAGCAGTGCAGAGTCCCTGCCCGATGGTTTCATTTTTTATGGCGCCCCCAAAGGCGATGCCTTTGAGCGTATCAGTCGCAGCGGTAAACCCATCATCGCGGTGGACTTCGAGCAAGGCAAAGTGCCTTCGCTGAACATCAATAATCAGGCCGCCGCCAGGGCGGTTGCTTTACACGTCATAAGGGAATCCGAAGAGCGTGTAGCGGTCGTCAGTTTAAGGTTGATCGCCTCAGACAGAGTCTGCCGTCTGGAAAAAGCGGATTTACAGGCTGAATGCAAAGAGGTGATTGCTTATAACCGCCTGCAGGGTTATTTGCAAGCCTGTCAGGAAAAAGGCGTTGATCTGCCCCCCCATATGATTTGGCATACCCCAATGAATACGCCGGAAATGGCGGAAAAAGCGGCTTATGAGGCACTGACGATTACCCCCCGACCCACTGTTATTCTGTGCATGAGTGATGTATTGGCGCTGGGGGTTTTGCGGGTTGCACAATCCTTACACATTCGTGTACCCGAGGATCTTCGCATCGTGGGATTCGATGACATTCCCGAGGCCAACCGCTGCACTCCCTCACTCACCACTGTATGTCAGCAAAGTATTGAAAAAGGTCGTATTGCAGCCCGCTGTTTATTTGATAGTGATAACCCGCAAGCACAGCTGATGGAAACCCGCCTGGTGGTGCGTCGCAGTTCCGGCGACACGCACTAGCATAGCTTACAAATCAGGGTTGCCGACCAGCCACAGCACCTGCAACGGTGACAGGCGCAGTTGCCCATTTTGCACCTGAGGTTTGCTGCGGGTGATTAAGTCTGTGCCCTGGGCCAACCAATTCCGCCCGAGATTCGCTACGCTAACGGTTTGCTCATAGTCACTAAAATTCACCAACGCCAGCAGCTCCCTGTTGTCTTGCCCCTGCCTGACATAAGCAAAAATATGCTGATTGCCCGTATCAAGAATTAGGGTGTCTGATTCTCCAAACAATGGATTTGACTGGCGTATTTTAATCATGTGCTGTAACCCCTGTGCGATGCGATTGCTGACCGTGCCGGTTTCGCTTGCTTTCGCCATGGTTTCATCAGTGACGGCAATCCGGTGCACCCAACGGGCGTCGTGTACCTGAGTGGGATCCTGTTCATAGCCATAATCATTAAGCAGACCCAGTTCATCACCGGAATACAACAGCGGAACACCACCAATACTCAGGATCACGCTGTGTAACAACAAAATTCGGTCGATAGCCTCATTGATTGCCGCATCATCACCGCTTGTCAGGGCTTTTTCCAGTCCCGCCAGACTGGCCAGTGAACCACACACCCGACAATCACCGTTTGTCGGGTTTTCCTGGAAGGCCACTCCCTTAGCAAAACTGCCTTCAAAACGGTCTACGTAAAACTGATTCAAAAAATAACGGTGATCATGACCATTGATCCCCAGTTGCCCGGCGACGGCATCATCAAACGTCCAGCCGATATCATCGTGACAGCGCACATAGTTTACCCAGGCGCAACGGGGATTTATGGCAAAACTCTTGCGCATCGACTGGGTTAACAGCCGGGTTTTACGGGTGGCCAGACTGTTCCACAACAGAGCCATCAGCAACGGGTTGTAAGACAACTGACACTCTTGCGGAGCAATATACTTATTCACTTCATCAGGGTGAACTATGGCTTCCGATTTAAACACCACGGAAGGGGCTACCACCTGTAAACAGGCATTAAATGCCTGGATCAGGGAATGGGCTTTGGGTTGATTTTCACAATTCGTGCCCAGTTGTTTCCAGATAAACGCCAGTGCATCCAGGCGCAATGCTTCGCAGCCCATATTCGCCAGATACAACATTTCTTCAGTAATGGCGTTAAACACCGCAGGATTACCGTAGTTGAGATCCCACTGAAAACTGTTGAAGGTGGTCCACACCCATTTACCTGCCACCTCATGCCAGGTGAAGTTACCCCGGCGCACCTGTGGAAAAATTTCTCTTAAGTTTTGCTCGTAAGCATCGGGTAAACGGCGATCGTCAAACAGGTAATAATACTGCTGATACTCTTCGTTGCCCTGCTGCGCTTGCCTGGCCCATTCGTGTTCGTCGGAAGTGTGGTTAAACACAAAATCC
This sequence comes from Planctobacterium sp. R6, assembly GCF_055755215.1. Classification (NCBI taxonomy): domain Bacteria; kingdom Pseudomonadati; phylum Pseudomonadota; class Gammaproteobacteria; order Alteromonadales; family Alteromonadaceae; genus Planctobacterium; species Planctobacterium sp. R6. The sequence goes on along the minus strand of NZ_JBVTQY010000024.1, from coordinate 16,095 downwards.
AGTACCAGGCTGATACCGGCTTTTGACAATGCGTCCGCCAGGTTTTTCAGATCCTGATTGCTCCCCAAATTGGGACTGACAGTACGGTAGTCGGACACCGCATAACCACCATCACTGTCACCTTCCGGCGATAAATACAGTGGCATCAAATGCAGGTAGGTGATCCCCAGATTTTGCAGATAAGGAATGCGTTGCTGTAACTTTTGTAAATCACCGGCAAACAAATCCACATAACAGGCCATTCCCAGCATGTTCTCCTGGCGATACCAGTTGGGTTGTTGCAGGCGCTGTTTGTCTTTGCGTTTTAAGCTGGCGGATCGGGATTTATACCCTGCTGCCAAATTTTTTACCAGGGTCTGTAAATGGTAGTGAAAATCATATCTGTGACCATAAAGCTCCAAATATAATGCAAACAGGGTTTCAAACTGATCTTCCAGACGCTGGCGAAAGGCGTTTTTTTCAGATGCTTTTACACCATTTAAAAAAGACTCCACATCCAGTCTGGAAAGTGTCAATTTCGCTTCTTTTGCAATATTCATAGGCACACCAACTTAATCGTTTTAGCTAAATTCATTATATAACTTTTGCACCAGGCCACCATCAGACAAAAGTTTTAATTAACATGTGTTTTACATTTGTTAATTGTTCTGTTAACTTAATCTTAATCGTTTAAGTTGAAAGGTCAAGTGTTGTGTTTTGGCCGCAATAACTTAAGCAATTCCCAAAACACACACTATGCTATTTTTTGTAGGAGAATAAGATGAGCAAGCAACGCAACCCCATTGCCATGGCTGTCGCATTCGCTTTAACTGCCAGCCCTTTACTGGTTAACGGTCAGGAAGCGGAGTCGCAAGACAGCACTGCTGATGTATTGGACTTTGAGAAAATTATGGTTACCGGCTCTGCCCGCGCCACATCCCGTATGGACTCCAGTGTCTCGTCCAGTACGCTCAGCCCGGGTGATTTCGCCGTGGCTACCCCCAGAGCGACTGCAGAGATATTTCGCTCTATTCCGGGTATTCGCTCTGAATCCACCGGCGGGGAAGGCAACGCCAATATCGCAGTGCGCGGCTTACCGGTGGCCGCCGGCGGTGCTAAATTTCTGGTACTGCAAGAAGATGGCTTGCCGGTAATGCAGTTTGGTGATGTTGCGTTTGGGAATGCCGATATTTTCATTCGCGCTGACTCGACTATCTCCGGCATTGAAGCCATTCGCGGTGGTTCATCTTCCACTATGGTGAGTAACTCACCGGGCGGTGTAATCAACTTTATCAGTAAAACCGGGGATTTTGGAGGTGGCAGCGTGGCCACCACCTTTGGCCTGGATTACGACAGTTTCCGCACCGATTTTGAATACGGCGATTACATCAATGATTCTACCCGCTTCCACATCGGTGGTTTCTTCCGGGAAGGCGAAGGTCCAAGAGAAACCGGCTATAACGGTAACTCCGGAGGCCAGATTAAGGCCAACTTCACCAAAGACTTTGAAGCCGGGTTCGTCCGGGTTTATATCAAACATCTGGATGATAAGAGCACCGGCTATTTACCCATGCCCATGTATGCCAATGGCGACTCCATAGAGGGTTTCGATGCTCAGGCTGACACGCCCCACTCTGTGTACTTACAGGATACGCTGCGCATAAACGGCGACGGCCAAATCAGTCGTGGCGATCTGCGCAACGGCATGCATCCGGTGGTGAACAGTATCGGATTTGAAGCCAATTTTGACCTGGGTGAAGACTGGCAAATGATTAACCGCTTCCGCAAATCCAGCGTTTCCGGCGAGTTTATCGCCCCGTTTCCGGCGGAAGTCGGTGGAGCCAGCAGCATCGCGCAAAGTATTGCCGGTGAAGGGGCCGGATTAGTTTATGCCAATGGCCCTTCAGCCGGGCAGACATTCTCGGATACCACCGGCAATGGTTTGGTGATGCGGGTACACACTTTTGATGTCGAAATGGAAGACTTCGACTCCTACGCCAACGACCTGAAACTATCCCGCGATTTTGACAACATCTCGCTCACCCTGGGTTACTACAAAGCCCGCCAGAACCTGAAAATGTCCTGGTTGTGGAATTCCTATCTGATGGAAGTCAAAGGCGATAATGCCGCCTTGTTAGATGTGGTGGCACAGGATGGTACCGCCTATTCAGACAACGGACTTTATGCTTATGGTGTGCCGTTTTGGGGTAATTGTTGTCAGCGCAATTACGACACCCAGTATAACCTCGACGCCCCTTATATTGCGGTTGCGGGTGAGTTTGGTAACTGGAGTTTAGAGGCCAGTTACCGCCATGACGCCGGAGATGCCACAGGCTCTTATGCCGGGGCGGTCACCAGTAGCATTGATATGAATGGCGATGGTGTTATTTCTGTTCCGGAACAAAATGTCGCTTCAGCGGACCAGGCCAACGTTTCGCCGGTCAATTACCGTTGGAGTTACAATTCCTATTCGATTGGTGCCAACTATCGCATTGATGATGACATGGCGGTTTTTGGGCGCATCAGCCAGGGTGGTCGCGCAAATGCTGACCGTCTGTTGTTCGGCAAAGTACGTCCTGACGGCTCTGTCGCCAAAGAAGACGCCGTTGATATGGTGGATCAGTACGAATTAGGTCTGAAGTATCGTCAGGACGGTTTAGGTTTATTCGTAACCGGTTTTTATGCCGAAACCGAAGAACAAAACTTCGAAGCCACCACCCAGAACTTCTTTGACCGGGTGTATGAAGCCCTGGGAGTTGAAGTGGAAGCGGCCTATGTAGTCAACGACTGGACCTTTAAAGGTGGCTTTACCTGGACCGATGCAGAAATTGTTGAAGATGCGCTTAATCCGGCAGTTGAAGGCAATACGCCGCGCCGTCAGGCTGATGTGATCTATCAGTTAACCGGTACCTATCAGTTTGACAGTGGCAGCGCCGGACTTAACCTAATCGGTACCACTGACGCCTATGCCCAGGACAACAATGATCTGAAATTCGATGGTTACACTCAGGTGAACGCCTTTCTGGACTACAGTATTACAGATAGCCTGACTGTGGCATTGAACGTCAATAATCTGTTTGATGAAGTCGGTATTACCGAAGCCGAGGAAGGCAGTGCAGCAGCAACGGATATCATCCGTGCCAGGGCAATCAACGGCCGTACTACGTCGGTAACGTTGAAATACCAATTCTGATAAAACGCTGGCCGCGGCGGGTTACCCAAAGCGGCCAATAAGGTAAAAACGCAATACAATCTAGTCGATTTTGCTCCGGAGGATTAATCCCATGTCTGATCTGCAGGCACAACATCAACGCAATTTACAATTGATCCGTTGGCTGACCTACCTGATGTTCATGATGTTTGCCATGACCTCAGATTCGGTGGGTGAAATCATCAAAGAAGTAAAACGGGAATTTGATGTCAATAACACCCAGGCCAGTCTGATGCACTCATTGTTTATGGTGGGTGTCGCCTTTTCAGGTTTGTTTCTGGGCTTTTTGGCCGATAAGTTTGGGCGCAAAAAAACCATCATTCTGGGACTGGCACTGTTCGCGGCGTCCTGTTACCTGTTCTTGTTAGGCACCTCATTTACCTTCATTTTGGGCCTGATCACCATTTCAGGTTTGGCAGTTGGCATATTTAAAACTGCCGCACTGGCGCTGATTGGCGACATTTCTACCTCCACAAAAGAGCACACCGGAACCATGAATGGCGCCGAAGCCTTTTTTGGTGTTGGCGCCATTATCGGGCCACTAATCGTTGCCTGGTTAATTCGCGAAGGGGTGGACTGGAAGTGGCTTTATGTTCTGGCCGGAGCCTTGTGTACCTTGCTGATTATTATGGCCTGGAAAGCCGATTATCCCGACCACAGCCAGGGGTTAAAACCAGACGAACCCATTGATGTTAAACGCAGTCTGCTGCTGTTAACCAACCCTTATGCAATGGGCTTTTCGGTTGCAGCCTTTTTATATGTCGCTGCCGAAAGTGCCATTTACGTCTGGATGCCCAGCTACCTGGTGTGTAACGCCTCAGATCTTACTACCACTTTCGACTGTTACACCGAAGGCCCGGAAAAAATGCTGGCCATGTACGCGGTATCGGCGTTTTTCTCCCTGCGGGCGCTGGGACGTTTTGTGGGTATCTGGATGATGCAACACTTTAACTGGGCGGCTGTCATGCTGATGTTCAGTTTGGCCATCTTAGTCTGTTTTCTCGGCGGATTATGGGGTGGGCCACCACTGGCTGTATTTCTGTTTCCCTTGTCCGGCATTTTTATGTCGGTTATCTACCCCACCATTAACTCCAAGGGCATCAGTTGTTTTCCAAAACACGAACATGGCACCGTCGCGGGCGTCATTTTGTTTTTCACTGCCGCCGGTGCAGCGGCCGGTCCGCTCATTATGGGTATTGTCAGTGATGCCAACGGCGGCGACGCCAGATACGGCTTTATGGTGGCCGCGGGATTCACCGCCCTGCTGTTTTTTGGGTTTTTATACAATTATCTGCGTAATCCCACCGAAGAGCGACTCGCGGAAATCGAACGCACTGAATATCAACACTAGTTTAGCAACTGCCTGAGAACGCGTTTCCGGCAATTTACAGGATCTGATTTAATGACTGAATACTTCGCCGTTATCGAGGCCGGTGGTACCAAATTTAACTGTGCCATCGTCGACAAACACCGGGACATCGCGGCGTCCATCCGCATCCCCACTACCACACCAGAGCAGACCCTGTCTGCTTGTGTGGACTTTTTTAATGAGCAAAAGCAAGCTGGCCTGTCATTTTCCCGAATGGGAATAGCAGCCTTTGGTCCTTTGGATCTCAAACCCGACTCGCCCACTTTTGGCTATATCACGGCCACACCAAAACCCCACTGGAGCAATACGCCGCTGAGTCAGGTATTGTCGGAGGCACTTAACTGTAAAGTTACACTGGATACCGATGTCAACGCTGCCGCCCTGGCGGAATATCGCTGGGGTGCCGCACAGGATTGCGAAGTGGTGGTGTATGTCACCATAGGTACCGGAATCGGTTCAGGTATTGTGATCAATGGCAAACCAATCCACGGCCTGATCCACGCAGAAGCCGGTCATATGATTATTGGTGAGATAGACGGTATTAAAGGAGTATGTCCGTTTCACGGCAGTTGCGTTAGTGGCTTAGCATCAGGCTATGCCATGTCACAAATCTGGCAACAGCCGGCTGAAACCTTGCCTGACGATCACCGGGCCTGGCAGATTCAGGCCCAGGTGCTGGGCACTTTTTGTCACAATCTTTTGTTGAATTACAGTCCGCATAAGATTGTGTTGGGCGGGGGTGTTATGCATAAGCCGGGGCTGCTGGAAGACGTACGCAAATACACCGAAAGCAGCCTTAATCAGTACCTGACACTGCCCCATGGTGTGCAATTTGGGGATCTCATCTGCCAGCCCGGTCTTGGAGACAAATCCGGATTGTATGGTGCCCTGGCATTGCTACAACAGTGATGACCGGATTTTGCCAACCGGTACGTTCAGGGAAATGAAGTTAGCGGCTAAAACGCCGCTTTGAGCTTTTCCACCATGGCCATATCAGAATCAAGACTGGCCGCCAGATAAAGACTGGTACTCAACCCTTGTGGTTGGTACCAGGCCCGGATGCGATCAGGGTCATAGCCTTTTTGCGCCGCGATAATCTTAATAATCTCTTTATTAACCAACAATCCATCGATCAGCCCTTTGTACAGCAACTCTGCCAGTTCGTGTAAATCGCTGCGGATCACAAAGTGCTCGTCTTCTGTGAATCCCTGCTGATTCAGCCAGTCGTGGATTACGTCATTGCGCACCGTTCCCAGTACCCACTGTTTAGCATCTTCTTTGGAATTAATCTGGATTTCTTCGCGATCGGCAAGGGCCACGAAACTGAATTGAATTTGCCCGAGTGGACCAATCCAGTGAAACATCTGCTCTCTGGATTGATAACGGGCCATGGAAAAAATAAGGGTATTTTTGCGGGACTGAGCCAGATCGTAAGCTCTCGCCCAGGGGAACACCTCGATAGGCGCATCAATGCCGGTACTTTCCAGTAATGCCCTGACTTTGTCGATTGCGGGCCCGGCCAGCAAGCCCTGCTCCTTCACCTGCAGTGGCGGCAATATCTCGGTGACCACGCGCCAGGAATGAGATTCTGCGCCGGCAAACCCAATGCTGACGCTTAAGGTGAACATCACCCCAATCAGGCCCCTGACGATTCCTGGTATTCTTCTGAACCCATGTCCGCTAACCCGAAATGCTGTCACCAAACCTCCAGAGAATGTAAAAAATTGGCTCCCCAGTAAAGGTAGTCGAAAAGTCAATTTATACCAACCGGTCAGGATTTTATCTGAACAAACCGGTGCCGTTTAAATTTCCTTTGGCAATGAAAGTAGTTATTGACTAAGCTGGTCCATGACGCTAATGCCAAACAATAACTAAAGCGCAATATAATGATAGCCAGTCAACTTGAAATCATTGAACAGGGTAAATATTACCTGAAAAAGTTAAGCGACGAGCAGTACAATCACGTCCCCAAACCACTGTTTAACAGCAGTGCCGGAGCGCATATGCGCCATGTCATCGACCACTATCTCGCGTTGATACAGGCAACGGACAAAGTCATTAACTACAATAAACGGCACAGGTTTGGCGAATCGGAAAACCACACCGCAGCTGCGCTGCAACAGCTGAGTGACATTGCCGACTGGTTAAACCAACTCACCAAAACAGATTTGCAGCAAACGGTCAGTGTTATTTCAGAAATATCGGTCAGTACTCAACAAGATTACGCCGGCGAATCAACCCTGGGCAGAGAGCTGGTATTCGTTTCCAGCCATGCAGTGCATCACTATTTTTCACTGAAGCTCATTGCCCGCTCTCAGGGCATAACCTTGAGTGATAGCTTTGGTGTTGCCCCGGCCACCGCCAGCTTTCAGCGCAGCGGTATAGCCGGTTAAAGATGATACGCTTTGAACGCGTCCCAGCCATCAGCCAAATACTGCCTGCCGGCTTTGTCCGGCATTTTGAGCAAGTCCACGCATAACAACAAACCCGGTGTACCGGCAAAGTTATCATCCAGGCCCAGGCAGTAAAACTGAGCACCCAGTTTTTTGTAGTGTTTCACCAATACCGGGACGTCTTTGGCGTCTGGCTCCAGGGTTTTTAAGAAGGCTGACAGGTGCTCCTGTAACGAATACTGCTGCGCAAACTGCGCCAGATCCGGGTGTAAGGGTTTATCCCAGGGAGTCCTGGCTTTTACCGAAGTCAGTGGCGTAACCAGAGCCTTTTCCATCAGCGAAATACTGCGCTTGTCATACAATTTGCTTAATGAAACCGTTCCGTATAGGCGGCGATATTGTGGGAACTTGCTGGCAAAAGCACCGATACCACGCCACAACAAATAGAGGCCATAATAACTGCGCTGATATTCCGGGATCAGAAACGACCGGCCCATTTCCAGACAGGGCGCTTGCCGGTTACAGAAGTCAGGCGCAAATTCAAACATCTGTGACAAATACAATCCGTCGACACCACTGTCTGCCAGCAATTTATCGGTTTGGCCCATGCGGTAGGCACCAATAATGCGCCCTTCTTCACGATTAACAATAAACAGTTGAGTATAAGTTGCGTCAAATTTGTCGGTGTCCTGCGGCTCTCCGCTACCTTCGTTGTGCGCTCTGAATACCCACTCCCGCAAGCGTGCTATCTCCTGCACTACGGCGGGGATTTGCGCCTGAAAACCGTAATACACGTCAAACTCTTTGTACGCCACCAGGTGTTGTTCCGCTGGCAGGTTGGCAATTTGGGCCAGAATTTCTTCAGCGCAGATAGCTGTCGCCAGGGGTTTAAATTGAGCGCTATCAGTTTCAGGCCAGGCCTGATACCAGGATTTAGAGCAGGTTATACTCAGACAACGGGCCAGATCAGCCTGCTCCTGAGGCCCTTTGTTGGCCGCCAGCTCAGCCGCTTTAAGTGGATTTCCCGCGCGTAACTGCACCTGACTTCGGGTTTTATTGAGCAGCTCCCTGCCCAGAAACAACATGCGCAATGGATAATAAATAGCTTCAATACGGTAAAACAGGTCACTGTTTTGCCCTTCCACCCAGACAGGTAAAAATTGCGCCTGGGCACTGTGTACCAGCTTTCCAACCAGGCGGTTCCAGGGATGTTCTACCACGCGATTTTGTTGCCGATCTTTATAGCTGACTTTACCGGAGGGAAATAACAACAAGGCACCACCAGACTTTACATGGGCCATACTGCTGCGCAGCGATGGCCCATTGCGGGGGTCACGTTCCGACAGCGGATTAGTGAAGATAAAATAATCCTGAATTTCTGCAAATATTTGCAGGCCGACATTCGCCAGTACCTTTAAATCGGGCCGAACCTGACTGATCAGGCGCGCTAATATGACCCCTTCCAGTCCACCAAATGGATGATTGCTGGCAATCACCAGGGGGCCAGAGGGCGGAATTTTGGACAACAATTCAGCGTCCCCTTCAAGCACAATATCCAGCACTGACAATAACTTATCAGCAAACTCCTGCTTTGACAGGCCCTGCATCTGATTGTCTTCGTACAGGCGCTGCATTTTGGCTAAGCCCATAATCTTATCAATCAAACGAATCGGTAGAATAATGTGCGGTTTTTGCTTTTCGGCAGGCAGCAAAGAGGCCAGACTGATTTGGGCGGTCATGTTATGAGTGAGCTAACGCGTAAAATTGCATATAATGACGGGTAAGACCAACATTGGCACACTTTTCTGTCAGAAACCATAGCGTCAGGACAAAATCCCGGTATCAGGATGTCCGGCAAGTGTCAATTTGGTTTATACAACCGATAATAAAACCAACAGGTAGCTTTAGATATACTATCAGGACTTTACATGACCCATCTCACAATCACGACCCCAGACGACTGGCATTTACATTTCAGAGACAACGATATGTTGGCAGAAACGGTGCCTGCAACTTCCCGTTGTTTCAGCCGCGCCATTGTTATGCCGAATCTGGCTCCCCCGGTAACCGATCTGAATTCTGCCAATGCTTATCGCGAACGCATTGAATGTGCGATCCCATCGGGACAGGCGTTTACGCCATTGATGACCTTGTATCTAACCAACAGCACAACTCCGGAAATCATCCAGGAGGCAAAAGCTGGCGGTATCCTGGCCTCTAAACTCTATCCGGCCGGCGCCACTACCAATTCTGAGGACGGTGTTTCTTCGTTGCAAACCCTGTATCCGGTTTTTCAGGCAATGTCGGACTGTGGCATGTTGTTGCTGGTACACGGTGAAGTAACCGAATCCCATATCGACATATTTGACCGCGAAAAAGAATTTATCGGGCAGCACCTGTCACAGATTGTCAGAGACTTTCCTAAACTGAAAATCGTGTTAGAGCACATCACCACCGCTGATGCGGCTGAGTTTGTGGCCAATGCCGGCGACAATATTGCCGCCACAATTACGCCACAACATTTGTTGCTCAACCGCAACGATTTGCTGGTAGGTGGGATTAAGCCACACAATTATTGCCTGCCGGTGTTAAAGCGCAATACTCACCAGCAAGCGCTGCGGGCCATGGTGCAATCCGGAAATTCCAAATTCTTTTTGGGAACCGATTCAGCCCCTCATGAAAAGAGCAAAAAAGAAAGCGATTGCGGTTGTGCCGGTTGCTACAGCGCCTGGAGCGCCATAGAGCTATACGCGCAGATATTCGAAGACCTGGACGCACTGGATAAACTGGAAGGCTTCGCCAGCCTCTATGGTCCGGATTTTTACGGGTTACCCAGAAACAAGAGCAGTATTACCCTGGTACAGGAAAACTGGACCGTACCGGAATCCATTATCCTGCCCAATGGCAACCCCATCGTGCCCTTCTTTGCCGGGCAGGAACTGCGCTGGAAACTACAAACAGCTTAAAGTAAACGACATTGCAGCCCCTTTGGCAGTTAAATCGCTTTTGGGGCTAGTTGGTTAGCAAGATTGCCGAAAGCGGCAAAACAAAGAACAATCCTAAAATATAAGCCAGGCCCCATGCCTTTCTGTCTGCGACTTTTAAAGACAACTGATGGGAAAACAAAATCGGCAATTCTCGTAAGTATTTGACGCCATAAATAAGCAATACGCCCAGCACATTGTAGAGCAAATGCACCAGGGCAATTTGCAACGCAAATCCCGCGTTGGCTCCGGTAACCGCCAGCGCTGCGATCAGCGCGGTGATGCAGGTGCCGATGTTCGCCCCCAAAACAAACGGATAAATATCCCGATGGGTCAGCACATTGGTACCCACTAAAGGTACAATTAACGAGGTTGTTGTGGAGGAGGATTGCACCAGCACCGTAATAAACGTGCCGGATGCGATACCACTAACCGGCCCTTTGCCGATACTGCTGTGCAATATATCTTTTGCTTTGCCGACCATCAGCGCTTTCATGGTTTTACCCATAAAAGTAATCGACAGGATAATTAAACCAACGCCCAATATCGCCATAATGGCCCCGGCCCATAGATCCGGTAAAAAAGCTAAAGTGTTTTTTAACGCTTCTGCCACGGGTTTGGTAATGGCTTTCAGCGGATTAAAACCTCCCAGTGAAAATCCCCCTCCGACATACAACACATCCATCAGCAATCCACTTAACCGTTCCAGCAGATTAAAGGCGATTTCCAGTGGTAAAAAGATGACCACACTTAACAGGTTGAAAAAATCGTGAATGGTGGCCGAAGCGAACGCCCGTTGAAATTCTTTTTTGTCGGCAATGTGTCCCAGACTCACCAGAGTACTGGTAATACTGGTGCCGATATTCGCCCCCATAATCATCGGAATAGCAATGGTGATGGGCAATCCGCCGGCGACCATGGCAACAATGATCGATGACACAGTACTGGAGGACTGAATTAAAGCTGTACACACCATCCCAATGATCAAGCCCAAAACCGGATTAGATGCGAACTCAAACAATTCTCTGGCATGATCTCCGGTGGCTAACTTAAACCCCGTGCCGATCACGGTAACCGCAACTAAAATGCCATAGACCAAAAGTAGCAACAGTGCCCAGTTTTTAGCATTTTTAGAAGACTTGCCCAGCAGCGCCTGGGTATTTTTGTGCGGCTCGTGAGCCGTAGAGTGCATCATCAAATAATCCAACCAAACGTCAGTTAATTTTTTCCAATGGGTGTACAGATAAAATTGCTGATGGCCAGTTCTGCACCCCTGATGGTTTTCACCGCCGACAGCGGCCTGGGTGAAACTCCCACATTTGTGTTGCATTCTTATGAAAGTTGCTAACTTTTGATAATTTGGCCGCCCTGGCAGCAAATATTTGTTCAGATTGCTAGTTTCGGAGGGAGGAAGTGCGCTATCATTCGCATTTTTTCCACAGCGTAAAACCGAGGTATACATGGCAAAAGTTGCGATCGTAATGGGCTCTAAATCTGACTGGCCCACTATGCAAAAGGCGGCGTTAATGTTACGGGACCTTGAAGTCGAATACGAAGCTCAGGTAGTGTCAGCGCATCGCACCCCCAATTTACTCACCGAGTTTGCAGAAACTGCAGCCGACAATGGCATTGAAGTCATCATTGCCGGTGCAGGTGGTGCCGCACACTTACCGGGTATGATTGCTGCCCACACCCATTTGCCCGTATTGGGTGTACCGGTGCGCTCCTCGCAGTTAAGTGGCCTGGACTCATTATTGTCTATTGTACAAATGCCCAAAGGCGTTGCGGTAGGCACCCTGGCAATTGGCGAAGCAGGTGCAGCCAACGCTGGATTATTTGCTGCGCAAATGCTGGCCAATAACGATGCCAATCTGCGAGACAGAATCAAAGCTTTCCGCGAAAACCAGACAAAAACCGTACTGGAACAAGGTAAACTGGAGTTATCCGAATGAAGGTGCTTGTTTACGGCGGCGGGCAGCTGGCCCGCATGATGTATTTGGCCGGGTGTCCTCTGGGCATTCACGTCAGAGCCGTCGACGTGAACAAAGATCAGGTAATCAACCCTATCAGTAAAGCGCCCAGCACAGTTTCGTTGCAGGAAGCCATCGACGATGCCGATGTGGTCACGGCGGAATTTGAACACGTGCCGGAACACCTGTTAAAACTGGCTGATGAATCCGGCAAACTAAAACCCAGTATCGCCGCCATCCGCACCGGTGCTGACCGGGTTAAAGAAAAAGGCTTGCTCAGCGAACTGGGGATCGCTACCAGCGAATATCAGGTCATGCGCAACGTCAGTGAGTTACCGGATATAGTGCAAAAGCTCAACACGCCGCTGGTACTCAAAGCCAGTCGTGATGGCTACGATGGCTATGGTCAGTGGCGGTTAAAACAGCCTGATGACATCGCGGCCTTAGCGCAAACACTGAGCAAACTGGATTTGCAAAATGTGCCTATTATCGCTGAAAAGATGATTAATTTTTCCCGCGAAGTGTCACTAGTTGGGGTGCGTTCAGAAAAAGGCGAATTTGCCTTCTATCCACTGGTGGAAAATCACCACCACGAAGGGCAGTTACACCTGACCCTGGCGCCCGCTCCTGAAGTATCCGAAGCGCTACAGGCTCAGGCCCAGGAGATCTTCGTAAAACTGGCTGAAAAGCTGAATTATATCGGGGTGTTGGCGGTTGAATTTTTCCAGGTTGGCGAACAACTGCTGGTAAACGAGATTGCTCCCAGAGTACACAACTCTGGTCACTGGACCATGCAAGGCTCGGACACCTGCCAGTTTGAAAATCACCTGCGCGCAGTGTGCGGGTTACCACTGGGTTCAACAGAGGTACGCTCAGCGACAGCAATGGTCAATATCATCGGTTGCGGTAGTTTTAGCCGGGATATGCTGGCCATACCCGGGTGTCATATCCACTGGTATGGCAAATCCGCCAGAGCCAAACGCAAGTTAGGACATTTCAACATCAGCGCCAAAAACAATCAGGATTTGGCGGCGCGTTTACTGGACCTGGCAAAGCACCTGCCACAAGAAAGTTTCCCGCTACTGGAAGCCGAAGCACAAAAACTACAAAAATATTAAACGCTTTATTCTGTTTCTGCTTGACAAAAAAAAGGGCGCCGCTACAATGGCGCCCGCTTTGTTGCTCAGCAACATTGCAAAAAGGTTTTAGTGTGCCGACTTAGCTCAGTTGGTAGAGCAACTGACTTGTAATCAGTAGGTCGCCAGTTCGACTCCGGCAGTCGGCACCATTCCTTCCCTTTTTGCAAATCTCGAATTCATCTAATTTAATTTATCTGATTTAACCGTCCCTGGTGCTTCGCCCAGCTCGACGTCCACTTGTCTCGCGTTCATCCCTAAAATAGCTCCAGGTATTCGCTATTTTTATACGGGATTCACCCATGAGACTCACCGCTTCGCGGCCATGCTAAAGCATGTTCAACTTTGTTCCAGACAAAGTTGTCCGGCAGTCGGCACCATTCCTTCCCTTTTTGCAAATCTCGAAACTATTTCCCATACTTTTCTACAAAGCCATTCAGTTGTGATACTGAGCGTATAACATGCAGTTTTTTGTTCGCTGATTGTTGTTTTATTCTTTGTAAAAAATCATCGTTCCAAAATCCGGGACAAAGCTTCAGCACCTTAAAGCTTTCCAGTGTTCCCTTTAATACCGAACTCCCCTCCGGCCAACCTTCAGGCTTAACAAACAAGCCTTTGAAAAAGCGCTTAATTACCAACCAATAGGTAACCGTGTAGGGCAAATCGATATAAATTAAGGTATCAGCCGCTTGCAACCTTCGATGAAAAGAGTGCAATGAATTCATGGGAGCGAACCCTTCAATGATCCAAGACTCAGAATCCAGAATGGCGTCATGGCGTTGTTCGTAATGTTCACGACAAACTTCTTCGCCATTCGCTTGATACAAAATAGAATCCAGCGCATACAAAGGGATGTCTGTTGCCGTCGCCAACTTTTTACTCAAGGTTGATTTACCATTAGCGGGTTTACCGAATACTGCGACTTTTTTCATCCTGACTCCTCTCTTTAGAATATGACCCCGGAGGCAGAAACAACAAACCCGCCTCCTGGGCGGGTTTGTTAAATTATGAAGACATCACAAATCCCACCATTCCTAAGGAATGATGATAATAATGCTCACTGTGTGTTGCGAAAGATTTGTGTTCATTGGGTTATCCTGCTGTACCAAGCGCTTTTAGTCAACGTCCTAAAAGATTTTCAACCACATGAGATGTAACATCTCTTTTCAGAGTAGAAAATAACCTTTATTGATTTACAACTTCACAAGTTAAGTCATTATAATTTTCGCATTTAAATATTTTCCGCTGATGCAATAAATCAACAGGGATATTTACGTTGATTAATTTACTTATTGTATTTGCATCATTTTCACTGCTTTTAAGTGGTGTTCCACAATACAGCAGCATGTAGTCGCCATTAAACTTTTCAGAATCAACAAATGTATCGCATCCTGAATATTTTAGTTGCTCAGGTAACCCTTTAATCCCACTTTCACCAGAATTCGTTAGCTGAGTTGGGCCTGCACAAAACCAGAAGTTAGCAGAATTCATTTTGCAAACAGCAATCTTTTCAACTTTACATAAGCTTCCGTCTATATCGGTAAAGTCATTACACCTTTCAGGTATAGTATCATCTTGATTTACATTTACGCTTTCTTCGTTCTTATATGTAGGTGTACCTAAAACGATTTTCATAACCTCAGGATTCATTTCCGTTTCAATATCGTTACTATTTGAAGGAGATTTTGAAACCCTCTCTGGAGAATGATTTTGAATTGATTCTTTTTCAGTATTCGAGTTGCTACTTTTTGGGAGAATTACACTAGTTTCGCTTTTCTTTGGGTTTTGAAGCTTGGCTTGTTGAAGAAGAATCTTTTCTTGCTCAAGATTACGCTCTGATAACGTTGCATTTGCGTTAGCCAAAGCGACATTAGTTACAGCTAACGTATTTAAAAAAGCTTCACCCCAGCTATTTTCAGAATCTTCTCTTAGCTTCGCTTCTTTTTCACTGGCAATGATCCTTTCCTCAGATTTCAAAGTTTCTACACGGTTTTCTTCCCAATCAGTTTTATTCTGAGATGCAACGACAGTAGAACCTTGGCGGACACTTGCACATGAAAGGATTAAAAAGCTTACCAGGATTCCAAAAATTATATTTTTTAGCATATTTCCTCCATGCGCCTAAATTACGGAATAATGAGTTTGTTTTCTATTCGAGGTAAATCACCAACTTCATCAGTATAAATTAGGAATTGCCATTGACCATCTTCTTCAATAAGGATAATTTCATGCTTTTTTAAACTTTTATCTATAGAAGCTTTATATAGTGCAGCCTTATCAAACTTTTTGTCATAGTCTATAAGATCGGTAACTATTACACTTCCCATCATTCCAAGACCCTTTTTCATCAAGCTTGCTGCTTCCTCTAATTTTGGGTCATCAACGCTATCTACAGGAACCAATCGATAAATAAAAATAGCCTGTTTGTAAAAATCTAACGACAAGGATTTAGCCTTTTCCGCTCTTTTTTCATGCCCAAACCTAGGATTATCAAAATGATAGGAAACCTTATATTCTCCAAATTGCTGTGACGCATAAGGCGCGTACGCGTAAGAGTATCGAGCTAAATTAGGTGCGTTTGAGTATTGTTCTAAAGTTGCATCCTCAATAGATACACACCCACTTAAAAGTAAAAATGTCATTGTCCATATCAACTTTTTCATATTTTTCCTGTATTTTTATTTTTTACAAACACATGCAACTATAACAGCACATGCATATTATTTTTAATAAAAAACGTTGAGGTTGTGTTCGAAGTCCGGACAAATCACGCCCTTTCGCGAGATAAGCCGATAGGGCAGAAAAAACCTGAAGATGGGCAACAGGGATGATGAGATGAACACCTCTTGTTGAATCGGCGTCATTTTTTACGCCATTATTGAATTGCGAAGTTCAACAAAAACAAAAGGTGTTCAAAATGAAAGTTACCCTAATAGGTATTGATCTAGCAAAAAATATTTTTCAGGTTTGCGGTGTAAATCAGGCTGGGAAGCAAGTGTTTAATAAGCAAGTGAAACGAACAAAATTGTTTGAGTTTCTCGCAAACTATCCTG